>CAZNBU010000144.1:0-6231 GCA_964571035.1 uncultured Planctomycetaceae bacterium
GTGCGGCCATGCTCAACGCGAATCGGGTCGGCGTCGTGCTTGAACTGGTTCACGGCGGGCACGCAATTAAGCAGGATGTTGGTCTTGCCGACCGGCGGCATGTTTTCGGGCAGGCGCGTCAGCTCAAAATCCAGCGTGACCAGGCGCTCACCTTCAAACGCCGCGATGCCGTCCAGCCCCGACAACTCGATGAACATGAACTTCGCGGGCGCCGCGAAGTACTCCTGTAACAACCGGAAGCCCTGGAAGCTTGGGCCGGAGCCCATGATCACGGCTTCCTCATCAGTGAACCCGACTTCGCGCAGGTTGGAGGCGGGCAGCTCGAATTTCGGCGCCTTGTCGTCGCCGGTCCCTTTGCGCACTACCACGCGCTTGACGTAGCGTGACAGCGCGAGGTACAGGCTGCGCGAGACAATCTGGTCGCCCGCCAGGTGAAAGCGGACGTTCCGGATGCCGGTCTTGTCGAGCGACGGCTTGCCCTGCGCCTCAAGGCGCACGCGCAGCCGCGCGGGCAGTTCGCGCCGCAACTCAATGTCTTTCACATCCAGCGGCACCATGTCGAAGTCGTAGCAGGTGCGGAAGCGGCAGCGCGTGCCGTCGATCGGCGTGCTGTCGATTTCGATCCCGCGCTTGAGCGGCTTCAACTCGGCGGCGGGTTTGCTGGCGGGCTCGAACTGGATGATCGCGGTGGACGGCACCGGCCGCAGGTAGTGCGGCCAGAACATTTCCATCAGCGAGTGGGTGAACTCGGGCAGTTCGTCGTCGAGCTTCTGGCGAACCTTGGCGGCGAGGAAGGCAAAGCCTTCCAGCATGCGCTCGGCGTCGGGGTCCGCGCCGCTTTCAGCGAGAAAACGGGCGCTTTCCGGGTTCGCGTCGGCGAACTCGCGCCCCATCTCGCGCAGAAAGACCAGCTCGTCCTGGTAGTACTTGTTGAACACGACCCCGTCCCGCCTTTGACAGTGGTTGGTTGAGCGCTGGTCGGGGCTGCAATTCTTCGCCTCGTGCTGCCGTCAACGATCAACCATCCACTGTCTTTACCCTGTGCCGCGGTCAGGCCTGAAGGTTGACGTGCCCCGCAGGGTCCAACCGCGTCGAAAAACTGACCTGCTGCCCATCCTTGCTTGTCGCCAGCCGTGCGGTGATCTGGAACCGCACCGCCAGCTGTGTGTCATCGCTTTCAATCTGCATCACCTGCACGTCGCGCAGGCGAGGCTCATAGCGCTCAATGCTTTGCCGGATTGTCTTCTGGACCGACGCCACCGACTCGGGGTAGGCGTGCGCCACCTCAGAGGGTGACGGAATGCCGTAGTCCATCTGCGCCGGCGCCTGGCCTGACCTTGCGTTGAGGATGCGCATCAGGTTCCGCAGGATCGATTGCAGCAATGCCCCTGTGTCTTCCTGAAGCGTGTGGGTGGTGGTCCCTTCCGGGTTCCGCAGCCGCTCGAACAGTGTGCGCTTCTGGAACACCAGGGCTCTCCCTTACGCGATGTGGCCACTCAATCCGCCTCCGGCGCGCGAAGGGGCGGGGTCACCCCGCCCCTTCGTGTCCGGCAAAGTCCTGCGTTATGCGGTTTCCTTGAAGTTGTGCTGGTGTTCGATGCCGCCGTCGTTGTAGGTCATCATGATGATCTCACCGACAAAGGCCAGCGTCTCGACATACGGGTTGTTGGAGTCGTTGGTGAGTTCGGCGTTGGCTTCGGGGCGGATCGACACGAGGCGACCCTTCTCAAGCACGATCGTGTAGAAGTTTTCGCGACCACCGCCGGCTGGCTTGTCACGCCACAGCTCGAGGGTCACTTTCACTTCCTGATTGTTCGACAACGCCTTCAGCAGCAGCGGGCTGGCCTTGTCGATCGGCTTGCGTACGTGGAACTGGCCCTGGAACGCGCGGCCGGTCACCATGCCGGTCGTCTTGTCGGCATTGCGAGCCATTTCGTACGTGAACTGGTAGACATCGTTCCAGTCCGCGTGGTTCTTGGTGTCCGCGCTGTCACCTTTGAGAGCTTCACCGTCGGCTTCGACCTGCATGTACACCTGGACGTTGCTTGCACCTTCTGTCGGCATGATTCATCTCCTGAAAGTTCTGGGTCCTAAAACCTTACAGTTTGAATTGCTATTGTTGTCTGGTAACTCGTTGCGACGCTGCAAAAACTTACCCCTTGCACTAAAAACCGCCTAGACACGATTCCAAAAAACTTTGCAGCGTCAAATTCGTATAATTTTCTTACACGCCGATCTTCCACTTCACTGCAACGTCTCTCTGGAACAGCGGTGTGACGCATGCCGAGGTCCGAAGACTCCTGGACTGTGTCAAACCGCGGAACGGCAACTGCAGGGCACTACTTCTTGTCGAGCTTGCCAACCAGACCGAGGGTGAAGAACGCGCCCATGTACTTGAAGTGCGGACGAACCTGGATGTCCACTTTGTACCATCCTGCTTCGCCTGGAACGTCCTCGACCGAGATCTTGGCCATGCGCAGCGGACGGCGCGAACGCACTTCCGGCGACGGGTTGTCCATCTCAGCGATGTACTGGCCGATCCACTTGTTCAGCTCGCGGCTGAGGTCTTCCTTTTCTTTCCATGAGCCGATCTGCTCGCGCTGCAAGACCTTGATGTAGTGCGCGAGGCGATTGACCACGAACAGGTACGGAAGCTGCGTGCCGAGGCGGTAGTTCAGCTCGGCGTCCTTGCCCTCGGCGCTCTGGCCGAAGTTCTTGGGCTTCTGGCACGAGTTGGCGCTGAAGAAGCAGGCGTTGTCGCTGCCCTTGCGCATGGTGAGCGCGATGAACCCTTCTTCGGACAGTTCGTACTCGCGGCGCTCGGTGATCATCACCTCGGTCGGGATCTTGGTCTGGATCTCGCCCATGGCGTCAAACTGGTGCAGCGGCAGGTCTTCGATCGCGCCGCCGCTCTGCGGCCCGATGATGTTCGGGCACCAGCGGTACTTGGCGAAGCTTTCCGTCAAACGCGTGGCGAACGCGAAAGCCGTGTTGCCCCACAGGTAGTCGTTGTGGGCGCCGTGCACGTTTTCCTGGTAGTTGAACGCCTTGACCGGCTTGGTGTCCGGGCCGTAGGGCAGGCGCAGCAGGAAGCGCGGGCAGGTCAGTGCCACGCTGCGCGAGTCTTCGCTTTCACGGAAGCTCTGCCACTTGGTGTACTGCGGGCCTTCCATGATGGACTTGAGGTCCTTCAGGTTGGGCAGCCCCTGGTAGCTGTCGATGCCGAAGAACTTCGGGCCGGCGGCCGCGATGAACGGCGCATGCGCCATCGTGGCGACCGACGCGACCTTGCCCAGCAGCGCGACGTCCTGCGGGCCGGGGCCGAAGTCGTAGTTGGCGATCATCGCGCCGTAGGGCTCACCGCCGAAGGTACCGTATTCAGCGCTGTAGACCTGCTTGTAGAGGCCTGACTTCACCAGCTCAGGCGCGTCTTCGAAGTCTTCGAGCAGCTTTTCCTTGCTGACGTTCAGGACCTCGATCTTGATGTTCTCGCGGAAGTCTGTGCGGTCCACCAGCATCTTGAGGCCGCGCCACGCGCTTTCGAGTTTCTGCACATCCGGATGGTGGAGAATCTGGTCCACCTGTCCGCTGAGCTTTTCATCCAGCGCCGCGATCATCTGGTCGACCGCCGCCTTGTCCACTTTCTTGGCCTTGTCGCCGGACAGGATTTCCTTGAGGAAGGCCTGCACGCCGAACTTGGCGACGTCGTAGCCCTCGTCGCCGGGGGCCATCTTCGACTTCGACATGATTTCATCGAGCAGCGAGCCCTCTGCTGCCGCGGCTTCTGCTGCTTGTGGTTGTTTTTCCGCTTCTGCCATGACTGCGTCTCCCGTTAGAGGCGTGTGTCGTTTGACCCGCCCTCGCTCCTGCTTCCATGGGACGTATCGGACCCATGGGACCTATGGGACAGATGCCGCGTAGCGCATCCGTTGATTGTGTTCACGAACCCTCGCCGCCGCCTTCGCCCGCGCCGATCTCTTTCAGGATCTTGTCGCGCGTTGCGTCGTCGGCCACGATCTCCTGGATCTTCTTGCGGAAAGCCGGGAAGTTGCCCAGGGGGCCCTTCAGTGCCGCCAGCGCCTCGCGCAGTTGCAGCATCTTGTTCAGCTCAGGAACCTGGCGCGCCACCGCGTCCGGGTCGAAGTCCTTCAGGTTCTTGAACTGAAGGCTTGCGGCGATTTCGTCGCCATCCTTGCCTGTCAGGGTGTTCTTGACGTTGACGTCGAGCTTGATGTTCTGGCCCTTCATCACGTCGTTGAAGTTGTCCTTGTCGATGTTGATCGCCTTGCGGTCTTCAAGCTGCGTGTCGTCGTTCTGCAGCGTAAAGTCGCCCATTACCAGCAGCTTCAGCGGCAGCTCTTTCTCTTCCTGCGCGCCGCCGGTGGCAGGCTTGTACACGATGTTCACGCGCTCGCGCGGTGCGACGGATCCCTCTTTGGCCATTGCGTTACTCCCTGGTTATGGCAGTTGAAGTTGGAAGGTGAAGCTGGAAGTGGCTGAGACCAACGCCTTTGCTTCCACTTCCAACTTCCAACTTCAACTGCACCTATTCGTCCTTCACCCCAAGCGTCTCCAGGATCTGGAGGCGCACATCCTTGTTCTTCACCAGCTCGGACAGCACGGTCTCAAGCGGCATGTCCCCCCACTTCACCGCCCGGTTCACCAGGTAGCTGACGGGGCTGTGCGGCTCAGTCCGCCGCAGGAAGTCCGCTACCTCTTTCAACCGCTCGAACGCGACCTTGCGGTTGGTGATCGGCCCGCCGCTTCCGCCGCCGGCCGCGGCTGCCGGCGGCGCACCACCCTGCGTTGCCGCCGGCTGCTCCGCCGCTGCACCCGCGCTTTGCGCGGACTTGGCTGCGAACGAGCGCACAAGCGCATTCAGTTTCGGGTTGGGCACCTCCAGCTTGCCGTTGACGAATGCCGCCATCGCCTCAACGGTTGCGGTCGCGCTTTGCAGGATCGGCAGCTCGGCTGCATCCGCGGGCGTGCCGTTGTCGAGCTGCGGCTGCACCTTGTCGATCAGCCAGTCCAGGGCCGACTCACGGGCGCGCGGGCGATCAGGAAACATGCCCGCGTCCCAGTGCTTGGCGCACATCGAGTTGAGAACGCCGAGCCCCTCGAGCAACCCCTGATAGCCCTGCTGCTGCAACAGGCCGTACGCGAGGTACGCCCCCACCAGCAGGTCTTTGGATTTGTTCTGCAGGATGTTGCGCGAGAGATCAACCACTGACTGCCATTTGACCTCGCCGCCGGCGGGGTTTTCCAGTTTGCCCACTTCGGCCTGGAGTTGTTCGAACTCCGGGTCATAGCGCGCGTTATCACCAGCAGGCTTGTCACCTGCGATCGGGTTTTCCCCAAGAGGATGTGTTGCTGCGTCGGCCAAGCTGCACCGTAGTCAGGGTTGTAGAAAATCAAGCAGGGCTTCGAACGATACTGTCAGCAAAACGGGAAATCAAATGCCACGGTTACACAACTTGCGTCGCGGATTGAACAGGCGTTCAAATCGCGGCGTTGCCGCCTGTTGCCCGTTCACGCGCCCTTTGAGCGGAGCAATTTTTGCAGCAGGTCGGTGAGTTTGAGTGAAGGGTCGCTCAAGACCTCATCAAATCTGGCGCGCCCGTACTCCATCCAGCGCCCATCCATGCGATCGGGGCTGGAAAGATCCCGCACGTCAAGACTGCTGCGGCTGGGGAAGACAAATGGCAGGAAGTAGCGCGGCGAGAGCGCGCCCCACGCGATGTGCAGCCGCGCGGGGTGCGAGCCCGCAGCGTCGTTCCAGAACGTCAGCGTCGGCAGCACCCGCCCGTCCGTCAACCGGCGCGCGAGTTCAAGCCAGAACGAGACTTCGACGTTGTCCTGCGAGTACGGTAACCGCAGCGCCAGCGCGCCCGGCGGCCGCGTGCCGGCGCCCTCAACCGCGCCGCCTACTGCCGCAAAACGGCGGGGGTCCTGGGCATCGCCGAACATGCCGGCCCAGTAGTTCAGCGCGTTGCTGGTCAGCACAAAGCGCCCGAAATCGCGGCGCGCGCCGGCCATGTCCGGCACGAACTTCAGCGGCTCCATTGTCGCAAGGAACGCATTCAGGCTGGTGGCATCACTGCTGGTCTGGATCAGGTTGTCCGCATCGCGGACAAACTGCTCCATCGAGTTCGGCAGGAAGTCTACCGATGTGCCGATCGCCGCGGCTTCGAGCACCGAGTAGACGAGAAACGGATAGCGCCGACCGGCGCG
>CAZNBU010000144.1:6241-7970 GCA_964571035.1 uncultured Planctomycetaceae bacterium
GGTCAACGGAAGGCTTGAACAACCCAGCCAGCACCCGGCGCGAGCGGGGCGAGCAGTAGATGAACCGGAAGGTCGGGGCCGTGTCAAAGCTGTCGTCCCAACGGGCCTGCAACGCGTCGTAGCCCTGGTAGATCCCTTCCTGGATCCACTGGTCGAACTCGTTGACTTCAGCCGCCGTCGCATTGTGGCGGATGAAGTCCCCGTGCAGGGGCAGCTTGCCTAGACATCCCGAAGGGAATTCCATTACCGGATCATTCCCTCCTTGGGTGCGAACCCGGTGAAGAACCCCCTGGCAAACGGGTTCTCCGGTGCATCGGCGGTGAGCTTTACAATCCACTCGAACTCGCGCGGCGGCTGCACCGCGGTGAACTTCCAGGTCATCAGGTACTCGGTGCCGGGCCCTTCGGGCTTGGGATTGGTGGCAACGAAGGAGCTGCCGGGATCGTGCAGCAGGCGGAACAGCCCCCACTCACTCTTGGGTTTTTCGAGCACAACCGCGGCGTCACGCTCGGCGGTGTACTTGAACTCGACCGAAGACCCGACCCACGGGCCCTTCTCGGCATCGCCGAAGAACGGCCAGGAGAACTGCCGCCAGTCCACGCTGGTTTGCAGCAACACCAGTGCCTGCTCGTTGTTCTTCTCGTCGCGCCCGACGACGATCTTGGTGCCGCGCAGCAGGTCGCCGTACGACTTGGTCTGCAGCTTGAACCCCACGCTGATGCGCTTGGTATCTTCCTTGGGGTACAGCGCCTTGCGCACGCGCAGGAAGTGCTTTTCTACCTCGAGGAAACTGTCGGACGGCTCGTACAGCGTTTCGCCGTAGAACTGAAGCTGCCGCAGCGACGTGGTCTGCATGTTGAACCCGCGGAACACGCCACTGGTAGGATTGAAGAACTCCGCGACCTTCGCCAGCGAGGCATCTTCGGCTGCGTCCGCCTTGAACGGGAACTTGCCCGCGAAGTTGTCCTGCCAGTACTTGACGATGCGGGTGCGCCACATCGTCTCGACCTCAGCGCGCGCATCCGCCCGAAGGCCCTCAAACCCCGCCTTGATCACGCGTACCAGCAGGTCGCGCGCGGGCTTCTTGGTTTCATCGAGCTTTTGGGTGATCTTCACGCCCGCGTTGGTGGTGGCTGCCGCAAGAATGTCCGCGGCGTTGTCCATCTTCTGGATGTCGTAGGTGCTTACGCGGCGCCCGTCGCCGGTGTTCTGCGTGAACGTGTCGTAGGCGCTTACGTACTCGGCGAGCGAACCCATCGCATCGGCGAGCACTTCGTCGTCCTTCTGCTCCCACCCCTTCACGCTCATGGTGCTGGTCAGTTGCAGCTCGCGCCGCTTCCAGACGTTGGTGATCAGGGTGTTCAGCGGCGACGTGCTCTTGCTGGTCAGGCTGAGCAGGTTGTCGCGCGCATTCGGCACCGAGCGGAAACCGCTGCTGACCGGGTGCACGTAGTTAAGGAAGTCGCGCCACACGCGCTCGTGGCGGTCGCGGTGAAGCCGGTACAACTCGTCGAGAATCTTTTCTTCCTTGTCGCCTTTGCCTAGTTCCTGCATCAGCTTCTGCAACTCGCCCGCGCGCGACTGCATCATCGGCTGCACCTGCGACTCCCAGGCCGATTGCGTGAAGGCGCTGAGGCGCGGCAGGTCGGTTGCCGTTGCTTCGCTCAAACGCAGTTCAAGCAGACCCTGGTTGTCGGGCAGGATGTCCTTGAGTGTCAGCGGCCCGATC
>CAZNBU010000145.1:0-7902 GCA_964571035.1 uncultured Planctomycetaceae bacterium
CTGCTCGCGCTGGTGTATGTCTGGCGCGTGGTCGAAGTGATCTACTTCGGCAAGCGCGACGAGACCTCGCTGACCAGCGCGGTGCTGTCCGCAAAGACGCCCAAGCTCAGCGAAGCCCCGGTGAGCATGCTCGCGCCGATGGTGATCCTCATCGGGTTGAGCATCTACTTTGGTATTCACGCTGACGCGTCGAGTTACGTCGCGAAAGCGGCGGCAGAAGGGTTGTTGAGGTAGTGATGGCGATTTTGGATTCGACGGTCGAGGGTGTCGACTCGTCCGGTCCAGTCACGTCAATCCAGAATCCAGAATCCAAAATCCAAAATCAAACCGGGGGGCATCCGTGATTTCCCCCGAGCAAACCGTCCTGTTCGCGCTCGCCACGCCGATGGTGGGGTTCCTGCTGATCGCGATGGCTGGGCGCGTTCCCAACCTGCGCGAGGCGTTCACGCTGATCACGGCTGTCGCGACATTTGCCTTCGTCGTCATGCTCTACCCGAGTGTGATGGACGGGAGCGACGTCCGCGTCTCGCTGTTCGAGATGATTCCGGGCGTGCCGCTGAGCTTCCGCGTCGAGCCGCTGGGGCTGGTGTACGCGCTGGTGGCGACACTGCTGTGGATCCCGAATTCGCTCTACAGCATCGGGTACATGCGCGGCAACCAGGAGAAGCACCAGACGCGCTTCTACTCGTGCTTTCCGCTGGCGATTGCGAGCGCTGTCGGCATCGCGTTTGCCGAGAACATCTTCACGATGTTCGTCTTCTATGAAACGTTGACGCTCAGCACCTTCCCGCTGGTCACGCACAAGGGCACGACCGACGCCGTGCGCTCGGGGCGCGTGTACCTTGGCATCCTGCTGACGACCTCGGTTGCGTTCCAGTTGATGGCTGTGCTGTGGATCTACGCGCTGACCCAGGGTGATGCACCCGCTGTCGAAACGGTCAACTTCACGGTGGGGGGCATCTTCCGCGACGGGCTGGCCAGCAACGCGCTGGACCCGGGCATCGTGGGGCTGCTTTTCTTCCTCTATATCTACGGCATCGGCAAAGCCGCGGTTATGCCTGTCCACCGCTGGCTGCCGGCGGCGATGGTGGCGCCCACGCCGGTCAGCGCGTTCCTGCATGCAGTGGCTGTCGTAAAAGCCGGTGTGTTCTGCGTGATCAAGGTGACGGTGTACGTGTTCGGCGTCGGTACGCTGACGCAGTATGGCCTTGGCCAGTGGTTGGTGTACGCCGCGGGCGCGACGATCCTGATCGCGTCGCTGATCGCGGCTTTCCAGGACAACCTGAAAAAGCGGCTGGCGTACTCCACCATCAGCCAGCTCAGCTACGTGGTGATGGCGACGGCGCTGCTGACACCGCTGGCGATTGCCGCCGCGACCTTCCACATCGTGGCGCACGCCTTCGGCAAGATCACGCTGTTCTTTGCAGCCGGCAGCATCTATACGGCCGCGCACAAGACGCAGGTGAGCCAGCTTGACGGCATCGGGCGGCGCATGCCGCTTACGATGGGCGCGTTCGCGATTGGCTCGCTGAGCATGGTGGGGGTGCCGCCTGCGGTCGGGTTCATCAGCAAGTGGTTCCTGCTGGGCGGCGTGACGGAAAGCTGGTCGCTCGCGCCGGGGCACTTCGACGAAGTGTTCGTGCTGGTGGTGATTGTCGCCAGCACGCTGCTGAACGCCTCCTACTTCATGCCGATTGTGTACCGCGCGTTTTTCAAGCCGCTCAGCGACGACGACCAGAAGCATCCGCACGGCGAATCGCCGACCGCGATCGTGCTGGCGCTTTGCTTCACCGCGGCGCTGACGCTGCTGTTCTTCTTCTGGAACAAACCGGCTGTGGACCTGGCTGAGCTGGTGCGGAGGGCCGTGGCATGACTCCCAGCCAGAAAACGCTTGTGCGCACACTATGGGGGGTCGGGTTGATCCTGCTGGCCTCGGTGGCGGTGCTGGACCTGACGGTTCACCACCACGCGCACTTTGAGCGCGACGGGATCGTGATTGACAGCTGGCCCGAGTTCTTCCCGGTGTTCGGGTTTGTTTCGGCGCTCGTGTTCGTGCTCATTGCAAAGACGCTGGCCATCGGGCTGAAGCGCAAGGATACCTACTATGCGGATGACTGATTATCCGCCAGCCCTGATTCTGCTGCTGGGTGCGCTGTTGATCGCGCTTACCCGGGGGCGGTTGCGCATCGGCATCGCGCTTGCGATCCCGGTGATGGCCCTTGCCGACGCGTGGCAGATCATCAACGACGGCGCCGAGTCGCACGTGCAGATGCTTGGCATGGTGCTGAACCCGGTGCACGTGCACGCAGCCACACCGGCGTTCGCCACCGTGTTCGCCATCATGATGGCGGGCGGCGTGCTGTTCTGCCTGAACCAGAAGCGCAACGCCGAGTTGCCGGCGGTGTTCGTCTATGGCGCAGGCGCGCTGGGCGTCGTGTTCGCGGGCGACCTGCTGACGATGGTCGTGTTCTGGGAACTGATGATGCTGGGCAGCACGGTCATCATCTGGATCGGCGGCCAGAAGAACAGCTATGCCGCGGGCATGCGCTACTTCGGGCTGCACGCGGTGGGGGGCGTGCTGTTGCTGGTGGGCGTGGCCATCGTGGTGGCGCAGCGTGTGCAGGCGGGCGACCCCAACCCGCTGGAGTTCAGGCACTTCGCGGATTTCATCGGGGACTGGAACACGCTGAGCTGGCAGACCGCGGGCGTGTGGCTGGTGCTGATCGGCATGCTGATCAACGTCGGCGCACCGCCGTTCAGCGCGTGGATTGCCGATGCTTACCCTGAAGGCAGCTCGACGGGCTCAGTGTTCCTGAGCGCGTTCACCACCAAGACCGCGGTGTTCACGCTGCTGGTTGCGTTTGCGGGGCTTGAGCCGCTGCTGTACCTCGGCCTGTGGATGGCGATGTACGGCATTGTCTACGCCATCCTTGAAAACGACATGCGGCGCATCCTGGCGTACAGCATCGTGAACCAGGTCGGGTTCATGATGGTGGGCATCGGCGTCGGCACGCCGCTGGCCATCGACGGCACCACCGCGCACGCGTTCGCGCACATCATCTACAAGGGGCTGCTGCTGATGAGCGCGGGCAGCGTGCTGGCAATGACCGGCAAGCGCAAATGCACCGAGCTTGGCGGGTTGTTCCGCACCATGCCCATCACGATGTGGTGTGCGATCATCGGCGCGCTCGCGATCTCCAGCTTTCCGTTGACCAGCGGGTTCACGACCAAAAGCATGATTGCCGCTTCGATCACCGAGCAGGCGGCGGTGCTGTCAGACGCCGGGCTGCCGCACAATCACATGGTGGTCGCGTGGTTCATCCTTGAGGCGGCCTCGGCGGGCGTGTTCCTGCACGCCGGCATCAAGTTCCCGTGGTTCGTGTTCTTCCAGAAGGACTCGGGGCTGCGCCCACCCGATCCGCCGTGGAACATGCGCGCGGCGATGGTGTTCTTCGCGGCGATCTGTGTTTTCCTGGGCGTGTTTCCGGGCGTGCTGTACGACATCCTGCCGTACCAGGCGGAAGCCGTGGAGTACGGTCGTGTGGTCTACAGCTTCGAGCACATCATGACGATGCTCGGCCTGCTGTTGTTCGCGGGGCTGGCGTTCTTCATGCTGCTGCCGATGCTGAAGCGTACGGAGACGCTGACGCTCGACTTTGACTGGATCTGGCGCCGCTTCGTGCCGCGCTTCTGGCAGGAAGTGATCCTGCCGATGCTGGGCGGGCTGGACAAGGCGCAGAAGGCGCTGCTGGAAAACCTGCCGGGCCGCGGCATCGCGACCAACGGGCTGCCGGCGCCGATCTCGCGCCGCATTGGCAGCGCGTGGGCGGTCAGCGTGCCGGTGTTCACGATTGTGCTGATGCTGCTGGCGTACCTGGTGATCTACTTCTTGTTGCCGGGGGTGTGATCCGCCTTTGCTTCCTTTGACAGGCGGCGGATTGCGGCAGCCGACATGACCAGCGTCAGCGCGCCGATGGCGAGCAGGTAGTTGAACTCGCGGATGTGCAGCTCGGCCATCTGGGAGTCGTCGTACCCTTCAAGCGCGTTGCGCGCGTCCACCAGCCCGGTGCTCTTGTCGATGCCGGAAAGATCGTCGTCGTAGCGCGACCCGATGTGGTCCACAAACCCGCTTGCCGCGACCCCGCTGGCGATCAGCAGCAGCAGCGAACCCATGATCACCCCGCCGCCGATGATTCCGGCTGGGCCGACCCAGCGGGCGGTGCGCTTCCAGTCAGCGTTGTCGGTGCGCTTGACCCGGCGCGCGAAAGACAACACCGCAAGCGCAGCCCACCCGGCGAGCAGGATGCAGAGGTACCCGCCCCATTCGTGCAGCAGCTCGATCAACCAGCGCAGGGCGATGACGATATCGAGCGTGGTGCCCTCGATGCCGCCGGTGACGCCGGTGTACAGCGGGTCGTCGTGCAGCAGCGTGATGCTGGCGATGCCGCTCAGGCCCATCAGGAACATCAAGCCGAGGCACAACCCGCATGCCCACTGCGCGCGGCGGGCGGCAGCGATCAGGTCGGCGTTGGGGTCGGGCTCGTCCATGGGGTCATGGTCGCAAGGTTAGGGCGGATACGGAAGGGGATTGCAGCAAATGAAAAAGCCCCGAGCTTACGCCCGGGGCTCTGTGCTGAGTGATGCTAGCGCTCGGTGATGACGACCTTGGTCTTCACCGGGACGATGTCGAAGATCTCTTCGACTTCCGCGTTGCGCATGCGCACG
This sequence comes from uncultured Planctomycetaceae bacterium, assembly GCA_964571035.1. Taxonomy (GTDB): domain Bacteria; phylum Planctomycetota; class UBA8742; order UBA2392; family UBA2392; genus JADJRK01. The sequence goes on from CAZNBU010000145.1 coordinate 4,726, forward strand.
CACCCTTCGCTGCAATCGCCGGGGATCAACCGTTCCTCCTCGGCGCGGCAACCGTGGATGCCGTAGCCTTCGTACCCGCCGTGGTTTTCCAGTCCAAGCCAGCGCGAGCCAAGCCGGTGCTTTTCGTGCCCGTAGGCGTAAGCGCCGTCGGCGGGGTGGGGGATGCGGTTCTTGACCCAGAAGTTGCCCAGCGGCGTGCTGCGGCCGACGCCCAGGCCCACCTCGTAGCGCTGGATGAATTGGCCGTCGAGCATCAGGTCCATCACGTGCTTGCTGCGGCGCACGTGCAGCTCAAACGTGCCGTTGGGCACCTTGAGCTGGCGGCCGATCTGGAGTGTGCGGATGTCGCGATCGGTCAGGCCGTTCAGGCGTACGATCATCTCCCACGTGGTGCCCATCTTGTCGGCGATCTTGGCGGGGTAGTCGCCCGAGACCACCTTGTACAGGCGCAGATCGCCTTCGGGGCCCGTGGACAGGAAGATCTTCTCGTTGATCGCGCGCAGCGCCGCCAGCGCCTTGGCTTCGTTTTCGATGCTGATGTGGTTGTCCAGCGCGGCGCTAAGGCGTTTGCGGGCATCGCGCAGCTTGCCTTCCTCATAGAGGGCAAGCCCGGCAACGAGGTCGGAGTCGTAGGAAGGCGGCGGCGAGTTGTCGCGCCCGACGACGGCGTCCTTGGGCACTTCGCGCTGGTAGCCCGCGACTTCGGTGTCCACGGTTTCGCGGCGGAAGGTCGGGTCGCCGAGGTGCTCGTCCGTGGATTCAACGACGTCCGGCGCGCGGTTGTTTTCCTGCACGTTGCCTGAGCGTACGCCCAGCAGCGTGCAACCCGGCAGCAGGATCAGCATGGCGAGAATGGAGATAAGCAGTTTCATGAATGGCTCCTGGAGAAATGCGCCAATCAGGCGCGCACGTCGATCTTGTTGCCCTCGCGAACGATGTCGTACAGTTCCACTACGTCGTGGTCGCGCATCCGGATGCACCCGCGGCTGCTCATGCCGGGGATGCTGTCGGGGTTCTGCGTGCCGTGAAACCCGAACCCGCTGCGGCCGCTGGCGTAGGTTCCCCACCCGATCCAGCGCAGTTTCATTTCAGCGCGCACATCGTTGGGACCGCGCGCCTGCTTTTCCGGGTCGATGGTCATGCTGGTGATGCTGGTGGACCCGACGGGCGTGTTGTCATTCTTGCCGTGCGCAATGATGTACTGACGCACGAGGTTGTCGCCGAAGTACAGGCTGGTGGTGAAGTCGGACTTGCGGATGACCATCCGCGGCGCCGCCTTCGGTACCTTGAGATTGTCGCCGGGGTGCAAGGTTTTGTGACCCCGCGGGATTTTGTTGAGGTCCCACAGCAGGTTGATGCTGATGCCGTGCCTCAGCGCGATGCGGTCGAAGCTGTCGCCGCTTTTGACGAGGTAGTTTTCGCAGAACTCGTTGTGCGCCGGGCTCAGGAACAACTCATCGGTAATCGTGTGAAACAGCTCGATCGTCTGTTCGCGTTCTTCAATCGGCAACGGGTTCTCCAGCAGCGTGCTCAGGCGTTTGTACCCGTCGCGCAGCGCCTCTTCACGCACGTCGCCGTTGCTTACCGCGAGCCCAGCCGAAATCTCGCTGAGCAGGCGCTGTACTTGTGCGAGGCTCTGCGTCTGCGCGGTGGCGGCCGCGTCATTGTGGCTGCCGGTGGTGTCGAGCCCGGGGATCAGGTCGGCAATGCCGGATTCGGTCGCGTCGCCGCTCTTGCCACCGAACAGCAGAAACCCGCCGACGCCGGCTGCCACCAGCACGACCGCGCCGATGGCGATGCGCGCGAACCCTGAGCCCTTCTTCCTGCGTCCACTCTGTCTTCTCGATGCCATAGCTTTCCTCGTGAGCGTGAACCCGGCCCGCGCGAAATGTCGCTGCCGGGCCATGTCCCTGTTCGGCACAGGGGCGTCGGATTGTTGAGGAAAATCGGGGTTTGCGGACGGGTGTTAAGAAGCCCTAGCGGTCGCGGCCGATGGGCGCCCTGGCTGCGATTGCGCCGTAGACAGCCTTGGCACCGGCGCGCTTGAGGGTGCGGGCGGCTTCCGCCAGCGTGGCGCCGGTGGTCATGACGTCGTCGACCAGCAGCAGCGTACGTCCGGTAACCTTTTCGGCGTGTCGGACATTGAATGAGCCTTCAACGTTCTTGCGGCGCTGGGCGACAGACAGCAGCGCCTGCCGCTCGGTCGGTTTTGCCCGGCTCAACTCGCCGTCGATCAATGCACAACCGAGGTGCTTCGCCACCTGTCGCGCGATCTCGCCCGCCTGGTTGTACCCGCGTTGCAGCATCCGCAAAGCCGACAACGGCACAGGGACCACGGCTTCAATCTTCGGCGCGATGCCGCGCTCGTACAGCAGCGGCACGATCCACCCCGCCAGCGGCAGTGCGACGCGGCGCTGACCGCCGAACTTCAGGGCAAGGCACATCTCCTCCAGCACGCCCTGGTAGCGCCCGGCGGCCACGATCTCGCGCGTGCCGAACCCGTCAGTGCGCGCGTCGCACGACTGGCAACCGGAGATCACGCCCACGCCCGCGCCCTGGGGGTCGCCGCAGCGGCGGCAGTAGTCGGCGCCCGCAAGCTCAACTTCGCGCAGCACCTCGGGCGCCAGCGGCCCCGGCTCATCGTCCAGCAAAGGGCGGCCGGATACGGCGCAGTGGCGAGGAAGAAGGAAGTCGAGGAAGCCTGCGGCGATGGTGCGGTGAAACGGCGGGAGATTTTGGATTTTCGATTTTGGATTTTGGATAGAGGTCATTGTCGGTCCTGCTCGTTGAACCGGAAACGCCTGAGTTGCTACCAGCCAACTTCCGGTCCCGTGCTCAATCCAAAATCGAAAATCCAAAATCGTCAAGCGTCTCCCAGATAGTTCCGGTGCGGCTTGAACCCCGCAGCCACATCGTTCGCAAGCCGCCCCGCGAGCGCGCGGGGGAAGAAGTTGCGTGACTCAAGCTCAGGCAGCGGCACCCAGTCGAACCCGGTGCAGAAGTTGTCGGCTTTGTGGCCCATGCGCACTTCGCCGCGGCGCTTGCAGCGGAAGAATATCTCAAGCTGGTGCGTCTCGCCGGTGATGCCGCCGTGCATCACCTTGGCGGTCTTGCCCAGCAGCTCGCGCACGTAGACGATGTCGTCAGGATCGATGTCGATGCCCAGCTCTTCGCGTA
>CAZNBU010000146.1:0-7870 GCA_964571035.1 uncultured Planctomycetaceae bacterium
GGAAACACTTGGGGTGTGCTGGTCGTTAATCGCTGGTTCGGTGTGCTTTACGCCGCCGGGCACCGGGACAGAATGCCTCTCCATGACGACCGCTACCGCGGAGCCTGAGTTATCCAAGCCCCCTCGCCGCTCGCGGCGCAGCGGGCGCTTTCTGATTTCCAAGGGCATTGAGCAGCGCACCTTCCGCCAGGCCGCGTCCGCCAGCGCCGGCGAAGGGTTCACCCAAGGCCTGCTTTCCCTGAACGCCTACGTCGCCATCACAGCCATGGGGGCGCAGGAAGCGGGGTACGAGCGCGAGGTGGCCACGCTGGTCACCATGCTGCCTTCGGTGGCGATGCTGTTCGCCACGGCTTACGACTCTGGCCCAGCCGTGCGCGGCAAGCGGCGCTACTTCCTGTTTGCGGCGGCGTTCGGGCGGGTGGTGTTTGTGCTGGTGCCGCTGATCGTGATCCTGCTGACCGGCATCTGGCAGGCGGTCGCGTTTGTGGCGCTGGTGGCGTTCTCGGCGCTGATCTGCGCGGGCATCCCGCCGGCGCTGAACCAGCTTTGGGGCGCGAACTACGTGCCGGCTTCGCGCGGGCGGCGCTTTGCCTGGAACAGCAGCCTGAGCATGGCGATGGTCATGATCGGCGCGTTCCTGGCGGGGCTGTTGCTGGACGCAAAGCCGATCTTTGGCGACTACGGCAACCACGTGATCCTGTACCCGGTGGCGGCGATGGCGGGTGCGCTGGCTCTGCTGGGGTTTTTCTACATCAGGATGCGCTACGCCCAGACGACGCGGGCGGCGATCCCGCCGGGTGTGTTCCGGCGCATTCGTGATTCGTACGCGCGGGCGCTCGGGTTGCTGCGCCATGACAAGCACTTCCGTACCTATGAGATCGGGTTCTTCATTTACGGCATCGCGTTCATGATGCTGATGCCCGCGATCCCGGTGCTGTTCGCCAACTACCTTGAGTCCGACTACGGCCAGTTCTCGCAGGCTACGGTCGTCACGTTGCAGATGACGCTGATGATTATGGCGCCGGTTGTCGCCTACCTGTCGGCTGGCCGCCGCGTCACGCGCGTGACAGCTGCAGCGTTCGCGCTGCTGGCGCTGTTCCCGGCGGCGCTGGCGGTGACGGCGCACACCGGCGATGTGACGTTTGCGTACGTTGCTTTCGTCATCTTCGGGCTGGCAATGAGCGGCGTGCACTTTGTCTGGAACCTGGGCGCGCTGGCGTTTGCCGCGCCCGGCAAAGCGCTGGCCTACACCAGCACTCACGCCGCGATGGTGGGCATGCGCGCGCTGATCGGGTTCCCGCTGGGGTACCTGATGATGCGGGTGTTCGACGACACGCTGATGCCGGTGTTCGGCACAGCCGCGGGGTTGCTGCTGGTTGCGACGCTGATCGTCATGCGGCTTGACAAGCGGATGACCGCCGCCGGATTGAAGCCTGTAGTGTAGGTGCTACCCGCCGAACCCCGCCTCTTTCAGCTTGTCCTTGCGCTTTTGGTACGCCTCAAGTCGCTCGAGGTAAAGCGCGCCCCACGGGTCGCCTTCTCCGACTTCGAAGTCAGTCCAGTCTTCGTGTGCGCGGGTGAGTTTGTTCTGGTCTTCCGGGGTCAGGATGCGTCCGATGGTTTCGCGGTTCTTCTTCTTGATCGCATTGATCGCGTCCATGTAGGTCCGGCCACTCGCGTCGCCCGGTACTTTCAGCGTCGCTAAGTCGCCGAAGATGCCCATCAGGTCAGACTGTTCGGCATCGCCGTTCTGTACCGCGAGCATTTTGTCAATCAGCTCCACGGCCAGGTTGCGCCCGGTTGCGGTCGGCACCTCCAGCGTTTCGAGAATGCCCTTCTTGGCCGAGATGATCTCCTGCCGCACAAGCTCCTGCTCGGCTTGGCTGATGTCCAGCCGCGCCAGCGCCTGCTTGAGGTTCTTGGTGGGGGTGTTGTTGGCTTGCTCGGCGGCGAGCTTCTTCGCCGCCAGCTCGGCCACGCGCTCTTCGTCTACCATGCCGCCGCCTTTGGCGGCTTCCTCGCGCGCCGCGGCGACAGCTTCTTCTTTGACGCCGTCGAGGCGGGCTTCAATGTCAGCGACCTTCTTGTCGAGTGAAGCGTCGCCAGCAGCCTTTGCCTCAAGCTCTGCCAGCCGCTGTTGCAACGGCTTGGCTTCATCGGGGCCGGCTTGCCCCAGTTGGGCGCGCAGGGCGGCGATTTCGTCCTGCAACTGCTTGCGCTCGGCGGCCCAGCGCTGCTCGTTTTCGTCAAGCCGCGTGCGCTGCATCTGCTGCTCGGCGCGCACGCGGGCGATCTCGTCGCCCTGGTCGTTGCAACCGGCGACCAAGAACAGCGCCGCGCCGGCGAGTGGAAGCATCCGGTTCATGGCATCCCCTTTGCGCGTCCAACGTTATTGTCAATCGCCGGGGTTCCCTTCCAACTCGGGAAGAACTTCCGGCTTGTACTCGCCATCGCGCAGGTTCTCGGCGCGGATCGAGACGATTTTGTCGCCCTTGCGCAGCTTGTCAGCGACATCCATGCCCTCGAGCACGCGCCCGACGACAAGGTAGTTGTTCTCGCTCAGGTTGATCACGCTCGCGCCGTTGGAAACGCAGATATAGAACTGGCTGCCCTGGCTGTTCAGGTCCTGCGACCGAGCCATAGCCACCGTGCCGCGGAAGTGCTTGCGGTTGTTCTTCTCAAACTTCGTGCGGTACCCCGGGCTGCCGGTGCCATCGCCTTTGGGGCATCCACCCTGCGCGACGAAACCGGGCTCTACGCGGTGGAAGTTCAACCCGTCGTAGAACTCCTTCTTCGCGAGGCTGACCAGCGACGCGACCGTGTTCGGTGAGTCGTCCTGGAACAGCTCTACCACGATGCGGCCCTTGGATGTCTCAATGATCCAGCGCGGGTTCTTCTTCTCCGCGTCTGCCTCGCGGTACTTCAGTTCGTCCTTCCACTGCTCCACCGCCTGCAACTGGAACTGCTGCATCTTCTGGATGCGCTGCAGCTGCTCGGGGCTGAGGTGCGTGCGTTCACTGGTCAGCAGGTCCTTGTAGATCTCGGCTGCGCGCGCTGAGTCCGCCTTGCGTTCTGTCAGCGAGGCCTGCGCGATCTTCAGGTTGACCCGCAGGCCGTCATCCTTGGTGAGCGTGGCATCGCCAGCCAGTGCGGTCAGGATACCCTCAGCCTCGTTGACGTAGCCCCACGGAATGATCCGCTCGCACCACTCCAGGCGCATGTACGACGCGGTCTCCTTGCGGCCGGTGCACATTGGCGACTTCTCGATCGTCTTGAAGTGCGCGAACGCGGCGTCTTCCTGCCCCGCTGCGATCAGCGCGTCGAGGTACTCCAGATGCGCCGCCGACTGGCCGGGGCACGCGTCCACGTAGTCCTTGAGCAGCGGCAGGAAATCCGCGTCCACCCCCTCGATCCCCTGCCCGCCGGCCTGCCGCGAGATCAGGTAGGTCAGGTGGAATGCCCAAAGCTGCGTTGGGAAATCTTTGCGCGCATTCTTGGTCGTCGCAAAGGTTGCACCCCAGTCGCGGGCGGTCAGGTTCGCGAGGACCTTCTGCATGGCGTCGTTGACCGCTTTCTCGTGCGCCTCGATACGCTCCTTCGGGTTCTTGTCGGCCTCCTCAAGTTCCGGCAGTTCCGACAGTTTGAAGGTCAGCATGTGCTTGGCGGTACCGGAAGCGTTCTGCGGCTGCACGCCCTTGGGGAACGAGACATTGCCCGCGCTGCTGCCGACCGAGATGGCTGCGCGCCACTCGTCGGACTGCGATCCCGGCGTGTTGCCGGGGATGACGACCGCCTTGGGGTCCACGTAGATGGTCGCGGTAAAGTGGTCCCAAAACGCGATCTCGGCTTCCGCGGCGAAAGAAGGCCGCTCGCCCAGCCGCCGCACACCCTGCTGGGGATCGTAGACAGCTTCGGAGCGGAAGTTCGCCACGCTGTTGTCGCGCGGGATCCACAGCGGCGCTGGGTAGTACATCAGGTGCCGGCCGTGAAGCCCGTCGACAGACAGGGTCAGCGTTACGCTGCTGCCGCGGTCGCGGCCCGCATCGCCGCCGTGGTAGGGCATGCGCACGTCGACGAACACGCGCAGCAGGCCATTCTGGCGCGCGAGCACGAGGTCGCCGTCGCCGCGGTCGTAGGGGACTTTGAACACCAGCCCGTTGTCGGTCAGCGTACCCTTGGGCGGCTCGGCGAGTTCTTCAGCCGCCGGGTCCGCCTCGGGTTTGGCGTCCGGCTGCGGATGGGCCTGCGGGTCTGCTTCGGGCTTCTCGGCCGCACCGTCGCCCTTGGGCGTTTCGGTGGGTTGTGCGGCGGGCGCGTCGGCGGCCTTGGCCGGTTTATCCTGCGCGACGGCGGTCGTTGACGCACTCTCGGGCGAGCACGCCGCCAGCAGGGCGCAAATCGCGCCTGCGAGTATCAGGTTGAGTTTCACGTCCTTCCTCCTGGGTTAAGCATACCCAAATGCGCCGTTTCCGTAACCGTCGCGCCGGTAGGTACTTGTCCTGATACGTGCGGATGGTTAGTTTCCCGCCAGTTCAATCGGTTGCGTTCCGGGGCGGACCGTGTGTGCCGCGCCCCGGAGGGATGCCGGAGAAGTTATGGACATCAAAGAGATCCATCGGCTGATCGAGCTGATGAACGAAAACGACTTGCTGGAACTCGAGCTGGTTGAGGACAGCAAGAAGATCCGTCTAAAGAAAAAATATGACGGCGGCGCGCGAGTGATCGCGGCGCCCATGGCTGCCGCCGCGCCGGTTGCCGCCGCGGCGGGCGCGCCCGCACCTGCGGCTGCGTCAGGGCCGCCGGCAGGCACCATCGAGATCAAAAGCCCGATGGTCGGCACGTTCTATCGCTCGTCGAATCCGGAGTCGCCGGCTTACGTTGAAGAAGGCGACCAGGTAACCGCTGAAACCGCCGTCTGCATCGTCGAAGCCATGAAGGTCTTCAACGAGATCAAGGCCGAGGTGGAAGGCACCATCGTCAGCATTCTCGTGGAGAACGGCCAGACCGTCGAGTACGGCCAGCCGATGTTCCTGGTGAAGCCGAATTAGAGGGGACAGAGGACAGAGGCCAGAGGTCAGGGAGAGGCGTGTACCTTTGCAGTTCCCTGATCTCTGAACTCTGACCTCTGGCCTCTTTGCCGAAGGCAAACATGTTCAGCAAGATCCTCATTGCCAACCGTGGTGAAATCGCCCTGCGCATCATTCGCGCCTGCCGCGAAATGGGCATCAAGACCGTCTGCGTCTACAGCGAAGCCGACAAGGACGGCCCGTGGCTTCAACTGGCTGACGAGAGCTACTGCATCGGCCCCGCGCCGAGCGTGAAAAGCTACCTGGATATTTCGCGGATCATGGCTGCCGCGGAAGTCAGCGACGTGGATGCGATTCACCCCGGGTACGGGTTCCTGAGCGAGAACTCCCACTTCGCGGAGGTCTGCCAGAGCAGCGGGATCACTTTCATCGGCCCATCGCCAGAGGCCATCCGCCTGCTCGGCAACAAAGCCAGCGCGCGCGACCTCGCGATTCAGGCCAAGGTACCGCTGCTGCCGGGCACCAAGGACCTTGTTCCCAACGACAAAGAGGCGATCGAGATCGCCAACGAAATCGGGTACCCGGTGATCGTGAAGGCCGCGGCGGGCGGTGGCGGGCGCGGCATGCGTGTCGCGCACAACGAGATCGCGCTGGTCAACGGGTTCCTGCAGGCGAAGTCGGAGGCTGCGACCGCGTTCAAGGACGACGGCGTCTACATCGAGAAGTACCTCGAGCGCCCGCGCCACGTTGAAATCCAGATCATTGCGGACTCTCACGGCAACTACGTCTATTGCGGCGAACGTGACTGCTCGCTCCAGCGCCGCCACCAGAAGCTGGTCGAAGAAGCGCCAAGCCCTGTGATGACGCCCGAATTGCGCGAAAAAATGGGCGAAGCCGCGGTACGGCTGTGCAAGACCGCGGGCTACGTCACGGCAGGCACGGTGGAGTTCCTGCTGGACAAGAAGAGCAACTTCTACTTCATGGAAGTGAACACCCGCATTCAGGTCGAGCACCCGGTGAGCGAGCTGGTTACGCGCACAGACCTCATTGAGGCGCAGATCCGCGCAGCCGCGGGCGAGCAGCTGCCGTTCACCCAGGATGAAGTGGAAGTGCGCGGCCACGCGATCGAGGTACGCATTAACGCTGAAGACGCCGAGAACGGGTTCCGGCCAAGCCCGGGCAAAATCACCGACCTGTTCATCCCCGGCGGGCCCGGCGTGCGCTGGGATTCGCACATCAAGGTCGGGTACACCATCCCGCCGACCTACGACAGCATGGTGGGCAAGCTGCTGGTGTTCGCACGCGACCGCGAGAAGGCGATCGCCCGCATGCGCCGAGCGCTGGGCGAGTTCAAGATTGAGGGCATCAAAACCACCATCCCGCTGCACCAGCGGATCATGCAGGACGCCAATTTCATCAAGGGCGACGTGGATACGGGCTACATCGAAAACGTTCTGCTTGCGCGCTGAAATCGCCAACCTGTCACAAGGAATAACCCTCCGGCGTTAACTCGTTTGGATAGCGAGAGTCGGAGGTCAGCCATGTCGTTTTTCGAGGTGGTTCAGGTTGCTGTGATGGCGGGTGTAGTTCTTGCAGCCGTCGCGACGTTGGGCGTTGCGATCATCGGGTATCGCCGTTACCGATCGCCGAGGCTTGAAGGCGACTCCCGCGACGAAACGCTCGTGTTGCACGGCGAGGTCGTGCGCCGCACTCACTGATTGAGGAACAACGGCGCTGCGCGATGCGCCGATTCCGGGACGGCCTGCGTAGGCCGTCCCTTTGCATTTGGGGACAGTCCCCAAGCGGCTATCCGAAAAACCGTTCGCCGGCTGACGCCAGTTCTGCCTTCTGCGCAACCCGTTCCTTGAACTCCGGCGCGTAGCGCACTTTGGCGCGGCGCTGCATCTCGGGGTTCATCTCGTCCTGCGGCTGATCGAGACCGGTGCGGCAGGTCAGCGGGTCAACGCCGCAGGCGATGCACCCGGGCGTGTGGCCGCTGCAATCCTTGGTGTACTCTTCAAGCCGCGAACGCACGCGCTCGCCCCACAGGTGCTGCTTGTTGGTGCCAACGCTGATCATGTCCCAGGGCAGGAACTCGTGCTCGCCGCGCTCACGGAGGATGTAGCAGTCGGCGTCCACACCAGCTTCGGCGCAGACCTCATGCCAGCGCGAAAGATCGCAGCACTCGTCCCAGGCGTCAAAGCGCGCGCCCTTGCGCCAAGCCAGCTCTGTCACCTTGCCCAATCGCCGGTCGCCGCGCGAATACAGCGCCTCAAGCCAACTGGTCGAGTAGTCGTGCACCTTAAGGCGGATGCACCTGTGCCGGATCAACGACCGCAACAGTTTCGTATGGCGCTCAAGCGTCTCGCGCGAAGCCATCGGCTCCCACTGGAACGGCGTGAACGCCTTGGGCACGAACAGGCTGACCGTCACGTTCAGTGTGAAATTGCGCCGCTTCATGCGCGCTGCCATCGCGGCGATCTCGTTCAGCAGGTCGGCTGACTCACGGATGTCGTCTTCGGTCTCGGTCGGCAGGCCGATCATCATGTAAAACTTGATCGTCTTGTAACCCTCTTCCAGGGCCGCTTTCGCGCCGTTGCGCAGGTCTTCCTGCGTGATTGTCTTGTTGATCACTCGCCGCAGGCGCTCGCTGCCGGTTTCGGGCGCCATCGTCAATCCCGACTTGCGCACGTTTTTCGTAAGCCCGGGCAGGTACGTAAGCTGCTGGTCCACGCGCAGGCTTGGCAGCGCGACGCTGATGTACTCGCCCTCAAACCGCTCCTGCAGCAGCTTGATCATCGGCACCAGTTGCGGGTGGTCGCTGCTGCTCAGCGACAACAGGC
>CAZNBU010000147.1:0-7833 GCA_964571035.1 uncultured Planctomycetaceae bacterium
ACCTGCTGTCGGTACAAGCCGGCGAGTATCGCCAGTACCGGGCGTCGGGCATCAAGTTGAGCCTTCGGCACGGGGAGCCCGCGGCGCCGCTGGAAATAGACCTCGCCGCCGGCCCCGGGATTATCGGACGCGTCAACCCGCCCGCTGGAATGGAGACCCAGCTACGCATTCACATTGACCATTTGGACGCAGAAACCCCGCCTGACACTAGCCACCCCCGTTCGCGCGAGGCGATGCTTCGCGAACGGGGCGAGCATCTTTCGGGTCACAACCTGTTCCGGTTCGCTTTCCTGGATCTCGCGCCGGGCAAGTACCGGCTGCGAGTCAGGCAAGGCAACAACGATGTGAAATCGCAGGAAGTGACAGTGACCAACGCGCTGTTGGAGGTCGAATTCGACCTGCCGGAACCGGAGCGCGACGACTACATCATCGTGCGGGTAGCCGGGCCCGACGGGCCGATCAGCAGCGCGCTCGAAGTCTACCTCGGGTTCAGGGACGGCAACCGCGGGTTCTCCGGCGGATCGACCGTCCTGAATCGCGGCAGCGGCGAATACTGGTTGGCGCGCGACGCGCACCGGTTCAGCGGCGAGGGTGGGTCGTACGAAATAACAGTGAACTCTCGCAAGTACGGCAGTACCTCGCGCAACTACGCCCGTGCCGACACCCATATTGTCGAGATCACGTTCAATGTACCGACCTACATCAACGTTGAGATCGCCGGGTGGGATTCCTACGAGCACAAGGACAAACTCAATGTTTCAGTTGCCGCTGTCGACGACAAAGCCAATCGGGGCAACCGCGTCCACGCTGTAAGGGAGGAGGTGCCCACCGGCACCAGGCGCTTCGGCCCGTTGGAGCCGGGCGACTATGTCGTCGCGTTGATGATCCAGAACCGGTCGCGGTTGGATGAGTTCCCGCTCGACCGAACGACGTTTCGCGCAGCGCCCGGCGAAAACACCGTGCGGGTAACCCCGCAGCCGCTCTATTCGTTCACGGTCATGGTGCCTGAAGAGTACCGCAAGGAGCAACTCAACCTTGAGTTGCTGACGGACCGCACATGGCACATGGCGCAACGCAAGATGGGAGACGCTGAGGTCGAATTCACCAACCTCATCGCCGGCGAATACAAGCTGCAATGTCTGCCCTCGGGCGTCATGAAAGTCTCGCTGCCACATGCGGCTGGGCAGAAGATTCTGTTTCAGCCATTGCCGTTCAACGCCTACCTGATCGAGGGAGACGCTGTAGAGGGGCTTCCTCTGCGCCCAGGCGACTACGTGGTCGAGATCGACGGCGAGACAATGGACGATTTCAGGAGACGCCAGCAGTTATGGGCCGCCGCCTACAAGAAAGAAAGCACAACGTTTGTGGTCATGCGCAACGGCCAGCGCCTGACCATCACGTGCGACGCCCGCAAGCTGCAAGGCACAAGGCTGCGCGGCGCCTCCGCCCGCTACGACTGACGCAACTCGGGATTTGGCGGTGAGTCTGCCCGAGTGGATTGAGCGAACCATGCAGGACGCAGTGCCGAATGCCGTGAGGCGAAGATGAACCGTAACACTGTTCTCTGCACGCTTGCCGGGTTGGTGGTGGGAGCCTTCGCTGGCTGGGTGCTTGCGCCGGAGGGCTACTCGGGGCCTACGCCTGACCTTGTGCCTCGTGAGAGCCTGCCCCGCCCGGCGCAGGCTGAGCCGGTGCAGCGGCCCGTGGTGGACCACCAACCGCCGCCGGTGCCCGCGTCTGTGGACACGGAAACGATGCCCGACCTGGGGGCGTTGCTCGGTGAACTGAAGGCCGAGGCCCTTGCCGGCTCCGGCGCAATCACTGGCACAGTGCGAATTACCGGCGGGCTGCCGCTGGGCCGCGTGCAGATCACAGCCACCCCCCAATTCGCGCCGGAGACTCTGCCCGACAACCCGACACTGGAGCAGGAAGTGCGCGCCGAGGCGCTGCGGCTTGTGCGCGAGCAAGCGGGTGCGATCGTCGCGCGCAGCGACTCAGGCGGGCACTACCGGTTGATGGGCCTCGCGGACGACACATGGTACACCCTGCGCGCGGAGCTTGACGGGCACGAGATCACGGCGGTGGGCGGGCGCGAAGGCTCGGTCTACAGCGCGGGCGCGACCGTGGATTTTCTTGCCAAGGCGGCGGTGCCGATCACCGTGGACGTGCGCATGCCGGACGGGTTGCAGGCGGCGGCGGCGCAGATCGGGTTCCAGAACGTCAACGATCGCAAGTCCGGCATGCCCTACTGGTACTGGACGCCAGGCAGCCCCACACGCGCGGTTCCGCCCGGCGAGTGGAAGCTGTTTCCGCGCGGCGGCAACTATAATGAAGGCGCGTCCGAGCCTGTTCCCATCACGGTTGTCGCGGGCGAGGCGCACCCGGTTGTGGTGATCCGCCTGACGCCCATGCCCGGAATCGTGGGCGTGATCCGGGTGCCGGGTGTCGCCGACCACCAGACACAGACCGACGTCGAACTGCTGCGGCAGATCGACGGCCAATGGATGGACACCCGGCCCGGCCGAAATCCCGGCAGATCCGACCGCACCCGCGAAGTGCACGGGGTGTTTCGCGGCAGGATCACCTTCAGCTTTCTCGACCTGGAGGCGGGGCAGTACCGGCTGCGGGTGTCGCTGGCGGGCGCGGAGGCGCTGACGCACGACGTCACCGTCACCGACAAGGTGGAAACGCTGGAGCTGTCGCTGAGTGAGCCGGACCGCGACGAGTTTGTGGTGGTGCGAGTAACCGGCCCCGAGGGACCGATCAACGAGAGAGTCTACTTCCACCTTCATACCAAGGTGGAGAACGGGTCCACCGCCGGGCGCGCGGAGGCCATCTCAAAGCCGGGCGGTGAGCATTGGATCGCGCGCACGCAGATCAACCGGCGCGATGGGGCGACCTATATCCTGCACGTCAGGGCCCACGAGCTGGGCAACCGCAGCGTTGAGTTTGATCCCGAGACGCGGGAAGTCATCGAGATCGCATTTGAGTCGCCGGCGTTTGTTACCATCGAGATCGTCGGGTACGAAGGCCACCCGAACCGCACGGAACTGTTCGCCCGCGTGCATCCCGCCGACGACCCGCCCAGCGAGATCGAGCAGCGCAACCACCTCCACAGTTTGGGCCGGTACAGCGAACAGAACCGCCGCCACGGCCCGCTCAAGCCGGGCGAGTACATCGCCGAACTGTATCGCGGCACGCGCGAGATGTACGTGCCGCTGTTGCTTGCATCATCACAGGTGACGCTGCGACCTGGCGAGAACACGGTGCAGATCACCGTGCCCGGGATGCACACGCTTGTCGTCGACATCCCACTGGAATACCGCGGGCGGCAGTTCAGGGTTCGGCATCTGTCAGATCCGAGCTACGAAATGAGGCACCGCGCAGAGAGCCCCGAGCAGTACGAGTTCAGCGGGTTGAAACCCGGTACATACGAACTCTCGGAGCGCCAAAGCGGCGCCATGCATGTGCAGGTCCCGCACGACAGTGCGCAACCAGTGAAGTTCGATCCGCAACCGTTCAATGCGGTGCGAATGGTCGCGCCGGCGCACTGGCCGAATGGCGAGGACATCGGGCTGAAGCCGGGCGACATCGTGGTGATGATTGACAGTGTCAGCGTCACGACTCTTGAGGAGTACCAGAAAGCGCTGAACAGCGCGAACGAGCTTGCTTCCACCACATGGGTTGTGCAGCGCGGCGGCACCCCGGTAACCGTTACCTTCGACCCAAAGTTGTTCGCCAAGGCGCGACTGCAACCCGAACCCGCGCGCGTTGAGTAGGAGCAGGCGATGAAAAAACTGCTGCCAATCCTGTGCGCGCAGATCGGCCTGCTGGTGGGTGGCGTGGGCGCGTACCTGCTATTCGACGAGTCGGAGCCGCCTCGCGAATCGCATGCCGCGCAAGACATACCGCGAACGAGGCGCCCGCAACAGCTTCAACCGTTGCCACCCAAGCCTGGGCCGGAGCCCGCCGGCGACGGCGAAATCACCGGGCGCGTGTACTTTGGCAACGGCGCGCCCCTGGCGGGCGTCGCGATATTCGCCACGCCGCAGCTCCCGCGCGACGCGGCTGCGGGCGTCAGCGAACAACTGGCTGCCTACGCCGACCGCCGCGCGCGCGAGCGGGCCCTCATGCGCGAAGCCAACACCGACGACAGCGGCAGCTTTCGCGTCACCGGCCTCGACCCGGCGCTGCTGTACGCCATCAAACCGCAACTCGAGGGGTACCGCTTCCAGCAGGAGCGCGGCGCGCGGCGCGACTACGTGCGCGTCGGCACTGGCATCAGCTTCACGGCTGAGCGCGCGGTGACTGTCACCGGCGTCGTCACTCTGCCCGACGGCCGCCCGCCTGATCACGTCCGCATCGTCCTGAACCCCATGGGCCCGGGCCACGCCGTTTACTGGCACTGGACGCCGCTCAGCCGTACCTATCAGCTTGAGCCGGGCGACTACACGTTCACCGCGACGTCCGGCCGCCGCGGCGAATTCAAGGTCACCGATCAACCAGCCACCGTGCGTGCTGATGAGCCTACACTTGAAATCAGGCTCAAAGCCAGCCCCGGTATCGCCGGGCACGTGATCCCCGCACACGGCATCCAGAACATGCTGGAGGTTCACCTGCTGGAGCCCACCAACGGTAAGTTTCCGGCGACGCCGCCGGGCCGCCACGAGCCGAACGCCCGAAGTGAAACCCTGTGGGATATCAAGGGATACAGCTTTGCGTTTCTGGATCTCAACCCGGGCGTGTACCGGTTGATGGTGGCCCACGGGAACAGTGTTGTGGCAACGCGGGACATCACCGTCACCGATGGGCTTGAAGATGGAACGATTGAGTTGCCGCAACCCGACCGCGCTGACTTCATCGTCGTGCGAGTGATCGGGCCAGAGGGGCCGCTGGACAAAGATGTGAACGTGGGCCTTCTGTTCGTGATACCCAATCGGGGGTTCGGCGGTCACACCGTGATCTACAACCGCGGCAACGGCGAGTACTGGCTGTCGCGCGACGAACACCGGTTCGAAGGCGGTGAGGGACACTACAAAGTAAGCGCTTCGTCAGAAAAACTCGGCACGCGCGAGCAGGAGTACCAGCGTACCGACACCCACACGATCAACTTCACCTTTGGCGACCCAGCCTTTGTGCTCATCGAAGTTGTCGGATTCGCCGAGTACGCCCACAATGACGCGCTGCGCATCGCGGTCTACCCCACGGGCGAGATGCCCGACTCCGCCCGCGGAAGGGACGGCGGCGTCCAAGCCACCCGCGACAAGGACAACCGCGGGATCATCCGCTACGGCCCAACCGATCCCGGTGAGTACACACTTGGAGTCACCGTGCATGACCGCGACGCGTTCGGAGTACTGACTGCCGAGCGGCGGGCTATCCATCTGCGCTCCGGCGAACAGAGGATCCAGGTCACGCCGCCGCAGTTATACTCGGTAACCGTGAACGTGCCGGAGCAGTACCGAACGCACGCGCTGGAGATTCAGCACCTGCAGCAGACAGGGTACCGGAAGTCAGCACCAAGATCGGGCCAGGCGGAGATCAAGTTCGATCACCTCCTCGCGGGCGACTACTCCCTGCACACGGTGCAAGCCGGCACGATGAAGATTTCTATCCCCCAGATGGCGGGAGAAGTGACGTTCGCGCCGCTGCCGTTCAATGCGCTTCTCGTCGATGGCAACCTGGAAGGCGAGGACTTCCCGCTGCACCCGGGCGACTACGTGCTGGAGATCGACGGCACGCCGCTTTCCGACGCGCAGGAGAACCAGCGCCTGTGGGCGCAAGCCTGGGCCGGCGACTCCACCACGTTCATGGTAGCGCGAGAAGGCCGCCGCTTCACCGTCACCTTCAACCCCAAAGCCCTGAAAAAAGGCCGCCTAAGGGCCCACAACGCCCGCTACGACTAGCTTCGCGAGCGTGCGGCGGTCATGACCTTTACTACTGATGCCGCGTGGTTCTTGAGGTTCTGCTTGGTGTCGTCGAGGTTGTCCTGCTTCCTTTTGCCGGGGAGGTTTATGCTGAAGGCTGCTGTTACTCCCTTTATGTCTACCGGCTTGGCTACGCCGGCTAGCACCACCAGCGGCACGCCGGCTTGCTGGCATGCGTCGGCCAGGGCGTTGATCAGCTTTCCGTCTGCGGTCTGCTCGTCGTAGCTGCCCTCACCTGTCAGCACGAGGTCTACGCCCTCCAGCATCTCCGCAAACCCGATCAGTTCCAGCAGCTTGGCGGCACCCGGGACCAGCGTTCCGCCCAGCGCCAGCACGCCGTACCCCAACCCGCCGGCTGCGCCCGAGCCGGGCTCGAACCCGGTCGCCTTCACGCCCTCGTTCTGCACGCATTGGGCCAGCAGCGCGAGGTTCTCTTCCAGCTTGTGCATCGTGCGCGTGCTGCCGCCCTTCTGCACGGTGAACTTGCGTGTGGCTGCGTTGGGGCCGAGCATCGGGCTGGCTACGTCGCACAGCGCGGTGATGCGCGCCTGCTTCAAGCGCGGGTCGAGGCCGCTCAGGTCAGCGCGCCGGATGTTCTTCAGCGCGCGCCCGCCGGGTTCAATCTCGGCGTCGTTGGCGCCGGTCAGCTTCGCCCCGAGCGCCGTCAGCATGCCCGCGCCGCCGTCGCATGTGGCGCTGCCGCCCAAGCCGATCAGCAGCTCAGTTGCGCCGGCATCCAGCGCAGCCGCGATCATCTGGCCCACGCCGAACGTGTCGGCTTCCATTGGGTTGCGCTCGCCCTCTTCGAGGCGCCACAACCCGCAGGCTTGCGAGCTTTCAATCAGTGCGCGCTTGCCGTCAGTGCTAAGCGCGACGATGGTGGGAACGTCACGGCCCAGCGCGTCGCGCGCGGGCACGGGGCGGCGCACCGGCAGCACCTCGCGCAACACGTCCAGCGTGCCTTCGCCGCCGTCAGCCAGCGGCAATACGCGCACGTCGGCATCGGGGTCGCCCGCGCGGGCGCCCTCGGCGAGTGCATCCGCGGCTTCGGCGGCGGTGCAAGCCTGCTTGAATTTGTCGGGGGCGCAGAGGATGCGCATAGCTCTCGGGGTTTGGGGTTTGGGGTTCAGGGTTTGGGGATCAGGGTAGAAGGACGTGCAGTCTGCGCTGAGCCCCGCGCCCTGGTCCCTGTGCCCCGGACGCTACCCCTGCTTCATCAGGTAGAAGACTCGTCGCGATTCTTCGCGGCTTATCTCCTCGGTGATTACGCTGATCAGCGCGAAGCCCTGCTGGCCGTAGTTGCGCAGCATCATGGTTTCGCTGTCAACGCCGCAGAAGCCGGGGTTGTTGGCGTCCTTGTCGTTTCGCTCGCCCGCATGGACGATTCGTTCCACTACCACGAACTCGTTCGGCATGGTCGTCTCCGCTCAGTTGCTTCGATATTCTAGCTACCCCTGACCTCTCCCATCAGTTTCTCTAGCTGGTTGAGATAGGCCATCAGCGCGCCGCGGCCCGCCGACGTGATCTCGTAGGTGGTCTTGGTGCGGCGGCCCAGCAGGCCCTTGGCGGCGCGGATGTACCCGGCGGCTTCCAGGCGCTGGGAATGCGTGCTCAAGTTGCCGTCGGTGGTGCCGGTGAGTGCCTTGAGCTCGTTGAACCCAAGCCGGCCATGGCTGCCCAACTCCGACAGGATGGCCAGGCGCACGCGCTCATGGATCACTTGGTCAAGCTCAATGGCGGGGCTTACGCGTGTCCTACCAGCCATAGCGTACCCCCACCCAGATGCCCAGAAGGAAATGCCCGGCGCCAAAGGTGCTGACGAACAGGATGAAGTCAAGGTCCAGCCCAGCCAGGCCAAGCGCGCCGCCCAGCAGCGTGAACACGCCCAGCATGCGCACGCTGGTCA
>CAZNBU010000148.1:0-7831 GCA_964571035.1 uncultured Planctomycetaceae bacterium
TCTTGCGCCAGTGTGCCCGCGTCCAACATCGTGCCGTATCGCTTCGGATCGAACAGGTACGACGCGAGCACGTGGAAATGCGGATGCCAGCCGTTTGCGCGTGTGCGCTCGACTTCCGCGACTCGATGGTAGTTCTCAACAAAGCACTTCCACAACGCCCGTTGGGTCATCAGCGACCACGCCTTGGAAATCGTGTTGCGAAGCCAGCGCAATTCGTCCCGCAAAGTGTGCTGGATGGTGAGTGTGAAGATGCCAAGCTTCTTTCCGGCCGCGATTTCGGCTTGAGCGAGGTCAAACAGAGCGTCCGCCACCGATGCCGACCGCATGGCATGGCAATAGGGACATACGCGATGACGACACCACGCCCGCGGCAACCTACCCTTGCCGGGTTGACCCTTGTGCACGTGTGCTCCGGTCACCTTGACGCAACAGGTTTCCAGGGCGGTTGCCGCGTTGGCTGGCACGTGCGCTTGAGCCGCGTGGGTGCCTTCAAGCGCGTACTGCGCCTCACGAAGATGCTTGGCGTACTTCGCACGTCGAGAGCAAAGACCTACGTCCACTTGCTATCCCTTCCTTGCGCAAAAAGAACTCCCCACAGACCGGCGCACACCGCCGTTGACGCTGACGAGAACCACAGCCCCAGACTGGCGTACGCAACCGCGTAGAGGAGCAAGAGCGCTGCGTTGCCAGCGCACGTCACCCGCGCCGGTTTCATCCGGTTGAGCAGCGTCGGCACCAGCAGCAACGCGAACAGCACTTGCCCCCCAAAGAAAATCGCGTCTTGCCACATGCTCTGTCCCTTACGCCGCGCGCCGGCGGCGATCCACTTCCGCCCGGCTCTTGCGACAATGGTTCTGCAGTCCGTTCCAACTTGCTTTGCGCTTGTGGAACTCCGTTGCCCGGTGAAAGCACCGACAGCCGGAGCACCAGTGTTCCCCAGTCTGGGTGCGTACCTTCAACTCGCTTGGTTCAATCCCGATCCGCCCTGCCGCTCGTGCGAGACCGGTTCGCTTGCGTAACCTCATGCAGCCGCGCCGATGAAGACCCAGCGACCATCGGCGCGCGTGCGTTGGCCTGACATGGTGAACCTGACCGAGCGAGGTTTGCCGCTCACGACAAGAACACGCGTGATCGACAGGCAGCCCGACAGTAGCCAGCCCGCGAACTTCGCATCCTTGTAGAGCAGCACGACAGGACGGCGACCGTCCCGCGTTACAGCAGCCTCACTCAATCCGCGATGATCACCGCTACCTTCGACGGCGGACATCACGGCGTCATTTGCTTCCAGTGAGATCGGCGCGAGTGCAGGCGCGCGATCCGGCAAGGCAATGCCCATCTCAAACCGCCTTTCACGGCGCGAAGCGGCCGGTCTTTTGTGTGTAGATCGAGCTGCACAGGCTGGCGAAACGCGGCGGCCGCATTTCCGTATGAACTGTGCTGAGTGCCGCGAACACGTCGTCACCCTGTTGCGTCCGAACGAACTCGCCTGCTGGACTGACGATGATCAGCCCACGTTCGACGAGCGCGCGGACCGCGGAATGGAACTCGCGCGTTGCCCGATCCACCTTGAAGTACCGGCGCGCGAACACGTCCCGCGCCACCATGGCCGCAACGAAGCGGCGAAAAGAAAACACACCACCAAGCAACCCGAGCAACGCCGCGCGCTCGCGAGCGGCAAGCCGAATCGACTTGCCGCCCGCGTTGATGGCGCGCTGTAGTAAGTGCGCCGACATGACTAGCGCGCCTTCACGACTTCCACGGCGTCAGCCGTGATGTCGGTAGAGTAGTGCGTTACGTCGGGGTACTTCTTGTCCTTGTAGGACGAGGACGAGAGACGGCCCTTCACGCGCACGGCAGAGCCAGGCTTGAGGCCGCGCAACGGCTTGACCAGTTCTTCGCCGAAGACGGTTACGCCCACATAGGTCGTGGACTTCTTCGGTTCGCCCTTCACGGTGTAGAGGTGGTCGTTCGCCAAGCGCACGGAGCCGACCGGCCTGCCCTGTCCCGTCTTGCCTTCGCGAAGCTCGGAGACGATGTTCCCTTCAAACTCGACGATGTTGAGTTGCATGCTTGTGTTCGCCTTTTGTTGAGTAACCCAAGAGAAGTTGAAACAACCACGGACGCTGTTCTCGTTGAGCTAAGGCGGGACTAGCACGCGCATCGCGGGTGGAGCGCGCGGCCTTGCACTTGCACAAAGGAGCGCAGTGCGGTAGGAAATGACCGGGGCCACAAACAGGAGCCGAACGCAGGAGCTAAGAGGCCGCAACGGCTTTGAAAGAGACAGACATAGCGGTGTGGATACCCCCCGGAGCGTGGTTCGAATCCCGTCGGGGTCACCAACCAAACGGCGGCGGTCCCACGGGCCGCCGCCCTGTCTTGCAGGGACTTGCCGCGGGAATACAGTCATAGTTACGGTGGCGTAGCCAAGTGGTTAGGCAACGGTTTGCAAAACCGTCATACGCGGGTTCGACTCCCGCCGCCACCTCCAGAAAACAAACCCGCCCGGGAGCCAACTCCCGGGCGGTTCCATGTCTGAACCCAGAATCAGTTGGCGCGGCGCCTGCGCAGTCTCAGGAGCCCCAAGCCTGCGGCGAGCCCAATCAACAGGAGCTGCCGGCTTGCCTTGCCGGTGGCGCAACCGCTTCCGCCATCGTCGCTGGGGTTGGTCGTTCCGATATTGCTGTACGTGAACTTCTGCGTAAGCGTCTGGGTGGCCAGCGTCCCGCTGTCCACTTCGATCGACAGGTTCTTGCCCCCGCCCGGTGGAACAAACAGGCCGGTAACCTGCGTGGGCGTTACTGTCGGCACGCCTGTGCACTGGATGCCGCCGATTCGGACAACCAGGGGCATTGCAAACCCTGAGCCCGTGATCGTGATCGGCTTCCCGCCTGCCGGCAGGTCGCTCGGAGGCGCAAACGTGGTCACGAAGAAGTCGACGACGCCGATGGTCGCGCCGGTGGGTGTCGGCGTGCCGAGCACAACGGCCGCTCCGCCCGAAACCGCCACATCTCCCGCCGCGGCAATCGCGGCTGAATAGGTGACCGCTGATGCCGACCCAACGCCCGCGGTTGCCAGGAGGTTGATCCGCGCCCAGAGCGTAACGCTGCTGTTGGCGGGCACGGTCAGGGGGAGCGTGAAAGTGGCTGTAACCGGCGCGGCGCCTGCGCCAGAGTACGCCAAGGCATCGGTGCCGGCATCGAACACGTCGTCGCCGTCGTCGATCCAGATTTCGATGCCGTTTGTGCCGCTCAGGTCGGCTGCCCAGTTGCCGGTGCCGGTCGTGGTGAGCGTGATGCTGTTTACGTCGATTGCGTTGTTCGTAGACGTCAGCATGAGGTGCGCGACTAAGGCGGCTTGTGCGGTGCCGGCTTTCAGCGTTGTTCCCGCCGGTGGGTTGACGCCACGCGCGACGGTAAGCACCGGGGTGTTGATCATGAACGCGGTCGAGCTGACGCCGACGTCGCCGACAGCCTGCCCGCCCGGCGGCGGAGTCGCCGTGATGGAGCTTAGTTGCGCATTGAAGGTCTGGCCGGTAATGGCGGTACCCGCAAACTTGCCCACCAGGAAGAACCGCCGTGTAGCCAGCGAGGGAAACAGCGTGTTGGTAAGTGTCGCTGTGTAAAGGTTGCCGGCGGTAAAGGCCGTGTCAGCCGCAGCGACAGCCAGGGCGTCGCCGCCCGCGGCACCGTCGAACGTGCCGTTGCTGTTTGCATCCTCGAACAAAGCGAGATAGTTGTAGGCGGTCGAGTGGGCACCGGTGCCGGTTGCGGTGAATACCAGCGCTGTGGCCGTCCATGCCTGGGCCAGCGTGCCAAGCGTTCCATCCCACAGCACGAGGCCATCGCCATTCGTCCCCTGCTCGTCGCTGTCAATATTGGTCGCGGCCAGCGGTCCGTTCAGCGTCACGATCATGTTATTCGCGAGCACCTCAACCCCGGGTGCCGGGCCGGCAAGCGGCGCGGGCAGGGCATTGTAGGTGGTCCCGGGTGTGCTTCCGGAGGCGTCGGTTACCTGCGTCTGGAACACACTGTTGTTGGCAGTGCTCACAGCGAATGTCAGGACCACGAAGTACTGTCGTGGAGCGCCCGCCTGGGTGAACTGGCTCTCGGGGGGCACAAGCGTAAATACCACCTGGTTGGAAACATTGAAGGTCGGGACTGAGCTTACCAGCACGTCTGTGCCGGGTTCGAATGTCCCGTTCGCATTGTCGTCGCGATACAGCTCAGCCTGCGTGACATCGCTTTGCAGATTCCCGCCGGTGGTAGACCCGGTTACCGTGATCGTCGTCAGCGTGTTCGCCGGGCCGGCCGGGTAAGCCAGCGTGAAGTGCTGGACCGCGAATCCGCCGACGCCCGCGTAGGCGGTGCCCTGAGTGGTCGGGCTGTTGTCGGCGATGACGAACTCGGGCGGCTTGATCGTGAGGCCGGGCATAATGACCGAAGGTGTGCCGCCGTCTAATGCCCCGGCTACAGCAATGGCGGAGATCAGGAAGTCGAACGTCTCACCGGCTGCCGCGGAGCCGATAAGCTTTACGACAATGAAGTAAAGGCGGGTTTGGCTGGCAGCAAAGATCTGCTCGCCGACCGGCACTGTGAAAACCAGCGTGCCGTTGTCGGTCGGGAAGGCGCCGGCGGCGGTGCCGATCGCGATATCACTTGCCGCATCAAAGCTGCCGATCGTGCCGGTTGGACCGTCCTGGTACAGCGCGACCTCCGAGTAGGCTGTGGCATCATTGCCCGTGCCAGACGCCATGACGGTGATGGACTGAAGCGATCCTCCGCCGGTTGCTCCCGCCGCGACGGTAAATGTCGCGGCTTGAAGCCCCTGGCCTCCGGGGCCTTGCTCGTTGGAGTAGACATCCTGCGTCGAGCCCGCCGGGATCACCGGCGCAAGCAGACCGGCCGACGTGGCAAACCAGTTCGTATTGTTGCCCGAGTCGATCGCGCCCGTGAGCGTGCCCATGCTGTTCGTGGCGACGCTGTCCTGCACGTCGACATGCGAAACGTTGACCGTCCCCGCGTTGTTCAGATTCCAGACAACCGTCGCAGCTGTGCTGCGAAGGACGATTGCGTTGCCGGTGGCTCCGGTCAGCGTAAGCACACCGTTGACGCGGATCGTGCTGCCCGCGCCGAAGTTGATGCGGCGGCCGGCTTGTGTGCACGTGAGATCCTGAAGGTTCCAGTCTCCGTTGATGGTTGATGGCGCGGTGCCCGTGATGTTCACCGCGGTGGCGGGTTGCGAGGTTGTCGTAGCGCCGGTTGTGTGAGTGACGTTGCCCGTCACGTTGTACGGTACGAAGATTCCCGAGTGCGCTTCCAGGGCCAGCGTCCCCTCGTTGTGGATGGAGCCAAGTCTCCACCCGAACCCGACTGGAAAGTGCCCCGACAGAATTGCGACCGCACCCGGCAGAATCGAGAGGTTGTCAATCCGCGCGTCCTTTCCATTGGCGGAGGCCGTTGAAGAAGTCCCGAAGTAAACGTTTGCGTTGCCGGTCTTTTCGACGGACACGTTCGGGATCTCAAATGTGTTTGCCGCCGAAGCCGTCGAAGTCGTGTTGCGGAACCAGGCCACCGCGTTCTGGTTGCCAACGAATCGCATCGTGGCACTGCCGGTGCAGACAAGGTGGGCGGCCGAGTTGAAGTTCAATGAGCCGTGAAAAATCGCGGTACCGCCGGTCATGAAGAAGCCCCAACCGGCGTTGTTGGACTGGCTGCGAACGTTAATGCCGATTCCAGGCTTTGTGTACGTGATGGTGCCGCCCGACATATCGAACCGGTGGCTTGAGTTCACGATGTGGTGCTCGCCCGAAAGCGTCGTGTCGCCGCCGGTAACGGTAAACTGCTTGAGGCGCGAGAACTGGTAGACGCTGAAAAGCTGCACCGTCCCGCCGGTGATGTGAAACTCACCGTTGCCGTTGGACAGGCTTGACACCCACGATTGCGCGACGGAAAGGTTGAACCCACCGTTTTTGAAGGTGCCCGTGTCGATCCGCAGGCCCGACGAGTTGTCGTAGCTTGTGGTTGTGTCCACCAGCGTGATCGTGACATCGCCGGTCATGACGACCTCTGTCTGGCGTGTCGCTTTGCTGATCAACAGCCGGTGCAACGAGGTCGGCGAACTGCCGCCGAAGGTCGTGTTGGTTGCGCCGACTGCCGTGATGATCGCTGTGCCGCCAACGTAGGTTCCGTCGTTGACGAAGCTGCCGTTGAGCGAGAGACTTCCGGCTCCGCCACTGAGCGTGCCTCCCGCGCTGATGGTAAGGTCGTTGCACGTCGCGCCCGCGCTGAGTTGGGGTGCGTTCGGCAATGAAGTGGTCGCGGGGATGGTCACGTTCGTGCCTGCCCCCGGGACGGCGGCAGGGGACCAGTTTGACGCTGTGTTCCAGTCGGGGCTGGTCGCGCCAGTCCAAGTAGCCTGCGCGTGTAGCGCGCCCGCACAGGTAAGGATTGCTGCCAGAATTACTGCGGTCTTCATTTGTGGCTCCTCCAGCCGTTGATACCGAGATAGGCTCGTCGATTCATCACGAGCCCGTGATTGCACGTTGATTGGAAATGGGGATTGAGTAATCGCTGGGTTGTGTAGTAACTCCAAAAGCGGCTTGCCTGTGGGGGAAGCCGCCGATGCTTCAGTTCGTCGCGCCGGTGGTCGTAGTTTGAATTGGGTGGTGATTGCTGCTCAAGGGAAATCTTGACCGGCGATTAGAATTCGAAGCAACTACCAACGGTGGTAGCAAACGCCGCCGTTCCAATCCGCCAGCAACAGACACCCCGCCGCACCAGCGTGGGGCGGGGGGTCTTCAGTCCACGAGCTAGCGTGACGAGCGCTGCTTTACCGTTCTGCCGTTGCGGGAGATGCCGGGGGTGCCTGACTTTCGCGGCTCTCCTTTGTTGGGCTCGGATTTTGGGGGGAGGCTGGCGCCGCCGTTGTCGCTGGCTGGGCCGGATTCGATTTTGGTCGGGCCGGTGATGCTCAACTTTGATGCGCGCTCCTTGGCCATGTCGGCTATGGCTGTGCCGGAGGCGCGGGTTTCCAGCTCGTTGAGCTGCTTGGTCGCGTTCTCCCGTTCCTCGGGAGTCAACTCGCCTTCGCGGTTGGAAAGTTCACTGTCGAGGCGATCAAATTCGGCCCGCACCAGCTCAAACTGCTTGAAGGTGTCGGACTCGCGCCATGTGCCGGTTACGGTTTCGAAATCGCTTACACCGGTGACGCCCTTGAAGTTGGCGATCACGGTCTCGGCCTCCGTGAGGGCACGCACTGGGTTGTAGCTGAATGAATCGCGCACCTTCTGGATCTGCACCCGCGCGATGCCTTCGATGTAGTCTTTCAGGTACTCGGCATCCTTCTTGTCCGCGTCGCCGTCGCGGCGGTGGCTGGCAACAGCCTCAGCCTCTTTCCACGCCCGCGTGTACTCACCGTTGCAGATTGCGTCATAGGCGCGCGTGCAGGCTTGTCCTACCTTGCGCGGCTTGCGAAAGCAGTCGCAGTTCAGCTTGTCGGCGGCTGTGTCGAGGCTGCGTTCCAGCCGGTCCATCTCCTTTTCGGTGGAAAACCAGTCGTGGTCGAGCACCTTGCCGTTTTCATCCAGCACGACCGCCTGCGGCGTGCCGCTCTGCTCGTCGATTTCAAACAGGGCATAGGAGCCCTCGTCGCGGTCGCGGGCGACCGGCATGGTCCAGCGTTTCAGCCGCAGGTGGGCGCGTGTCTCCTCGACGTCGGCTGTATACGGCCGGAACTCCTTGTCAAAGGCGGTGTTGATCGCGAGCACCTTGATGCACTTGCTGTTTTCGTAGCGCTCGAAAATCTTCTGCAGGCGCGGCATGGCGTGCAGCTC
>CAZNBU010000149.1:0-7807 GCA_964571035.1 uncultured Planctomycetaceae bacterium
TCGCGCGTGATGTCGCCCATGTCGTAGTCGTTGGCAGTGTCGTTTATGTGCACTTTGACCCGCGTGGGGTCGATGTCGATCAACAGCCGCAGGTTGCCGGTGGCCCCGTGCTCCCTGGCGTTCAGGATGATGCTGCTGCACGCCTCGTCGATGGCGATGACCACCTGGCGGGTGGCCCTGGGGGCGAGGTGGCTTTCGGACAGCACCTCCCGCACAAAGGCGCGCAGGGGCGCCAACGAGCGGGTGTCGATGGGGACGTCGAGTTCCCGGCGAGTTGTCTGAATCATGCCCAGTTCCCGTGGTGCGCGTGCTCGCGCGCCGCTGAGAGCAACCCGTGAAGCGTGCCTTTTCTCCTACCGCTGGCAAGACTGTGGACGAAATTTGCATCAAAATTCGACTCGAACGCACATGTGCATTCTTTACGAATTTGGAGGGGGTATTGGTGCCTGTCTCAGTTCAGCGTGTTCACTCTTTGAACCTGCCTTGACCCGAAAGACCGGCACGCGACGATGCGACGAGCGCTACGCGACGAACTGCAACGGGCGAACGGCGGCATCGCGCAGAGACCGCAGAGTGCGCAGAGTACGGCTGTTGCACCCCTGAACATTCTCTAGGTGGGCAGTTCTCTGCGTGCTCCGCGCTCTCTGCGCGAGGATGCCTTTCAAGCAGTCGTAGCGCCGTCGCGCTCGTCGCGTCGTTGCGTGGCGGTAGTCCGGCACCAGAGTTCATAGCGGGGCAGGCTTCCCCGTGTTGCCGCTGTGGCGAGCCACGGTTACAACGGCGTGTATGGACGAAAAGACTGTCAGGCATGTCGCGAAGCTGGCCCGGTTGTCGCTGGATGACGCCGAGGTAAAGCGCTTTGCCGCCGACATGACCCGCATTACCGAATACGTCAGCCAACTCCAAAAGGTAGACGTCGGCGATGCCGGCATGACCGTCCACCCCGTCAGCGACCGCAACCGGTGGCGCGAAGACGAGCCCAAACCGTGCCTCAAGCGCGAGGAAGCCGTCGCCAACGCCCCCGACAGCGAGCAGAACTTCTTCAAGGTCCCGCCGGTGATCGAGTAATGGACGAGCTGCTCAACCTCGACGCCATTGAGCTGGCCCGGCGCATCCGCGACCGCGACGTCACGTCTGAAGCGGTGACGACAAAGCTGCTCGAGCACGCCCGGGCGACCGAGCCGACTGTCGGCGCCTACCTGCATCTCGACATCGACGGCGCCATCGAGCAGGCCCGCGCCGCCGACGCCGCGGTAGCCGCGGGCAAAGCCGGCCCCCTGTGCGGCGTGCCGATCGCCATCAAGGACAACATCCACGTGCGGGGGCTGCAGACCACCTGCGCCAGCCGCATCCTGCAAGGGTTCAAGGCGCCCTACGATGCCACGGTGACCGCGCGCCTGCGCGAAGCCGGGGCGGTGTTCGTCGGCAAGACGAACCTCGATGAGTTCGCCATGGGCAGCAGTTGCGAAAACAGCGCCCTGGGCACCACCCGCAACCCCTGGGCGCGCGAGCGTGTGCCGGGCGGCAGCTCCGGCGGGTCTGCGGCGGCTGTGGCTGCGCGTTCGGCCTACCTGAGCCTGGGCAGTGACACCGGCGGGTCGATCCGGTTGCCCGCCAGCTTCTGCGGTGTGGTCGGCCTGAAGCCGAGTTATGGGCGTGTCTCGCGTTACGGGTTGGTGGCGTTTGCCAGCAGCCTTGACCAGGTGGGGCCGTTTGCCCGCTCCGTCCGCGACATAACGCTGGCGATGCAGGTGATGGGTGGCCGCGACGAGTACGACAGCACGTCCGCGGACCGCCCGGTGCCGGACTACAGCGCCGCGCTGCGCACCGACCTGAAGGGGGCGCGCATCGGTGTCGTGCGCTCCTACCTTGATGACATGCCGAACCGCGAAGTGGCGGACACCTGCCGCGCGGCGATCGACCGCATGCAGGCACTGGGCGCTGAGATCGTGGATGTCACGCTGCCCAACGCCGACCACGGCGTCGCCGTCTACTACGTGGTCGCCAGCGCCGAAGCTTCCAGCAACCTCGCGCGCTTTGACGGCGTGCGCTACGGCCTGCGCGTGGACGCTGAATCGGGCATCGAAAACTACTTCGCCACCCGCGGCGGCGGGTTTGGGCCCGAGGTCAA
The DNA here is from genome assembly GCA_964571035.1 of uncultured Planctomycetaceae bacterium. Lineage (GTDB taxonomy): Bacteria > Planctomycetota > UBA8742 > UBA2392 > UBA2392 > JADJRK01. Next base: position 2,132 of record CAZNBU010000149.1, read on the forward strand.
GCGCCGCATCATGCTGGGCACCTACGCCCTGTCGGCTGCGCACTGGGAAGAGTTCTATGGCCGTGCCGCCCGCGTGCGCACGCTGATCTGCCGCGATTTCGAGCAGGCGTTTGCGGGTTGCGACCTGATTGTGGGCCCCTGCGCGCCGTTCACCGCCTTCAAAGCCGGCGAAAAAAGCGACCCGCTGAGCATGTATCTCTGCGACGTGTTCACGATTCCTGCCAGCATGGCCGGTTTGTGCGCCCTTACCCTGCCCGTGGGGTTCGACCAAGCCGGGCTGCCCATCGGCCTGCACATGCAGGCGCCGGCCTTTGGCGAGGACCGGCTGCTGGCCTATGCCCATGCGCTTGAGCAAGCAATCAAGGCGGAAGTGGACCGCGTCCCGGCTATGGCATAGACTTTGATCATATGAGCGGGCCGGACAAACCACTGATTCCAGAAGACTCGCTGCAAGATCCCGAACTGGACTTCGGCGAGGAAGAGGAATTGTCCCTTGAGCCGATGCTCCATGAAGCTGAGGAAGCTGAGGCCGAAGAAGCCGACGTCCCGGCGGCCCCGGTCCCCGAGCTGGTGGACGACTCGTTCGACGACACCGACGCGATGACGCTGGCGGAAGACGCCAACGTGCCGCTGGACGTTGAGCCCGATCCCGACCTGCCGGTGGGCACCGGGTTCGAAGAGGAAATCTCCGCGGAGCAGCCCCCGCCCGGCGAGCTCGAAAGCCTGCGCCGCGAAGCCGCCGCCCTGCGCGCTGAGTTGGATTCCGTGCGCCAGGAACGCGCCCGCAGCAAAGCCGTCACCCGCAGGCTTGAGCAAAAGCTGGAGACCTCGGCGCCGCCGACCGAAGTTGCGCGGCTGGAAGCGGCGGTGTCGGAGGCCAAGGCGCGCGCGAAGGAAGCCGAAGACGAAGCCGGCCGCCTGAAGCGCGAATTGAAGGAGCTGGGCGCCCGGGCCGAGAAAGCGGAAGCGGAGCTGGGCGAGCAGTCGCAGCGCGTGCCGGAGGGTGCGCAGCGCGACATTGACCTGCTGAACGAGAAGATCCGCGCGCTGGAAGCCGAGAATACCGAGCTCAAGGACGCGCTGAACGAGATCCAGCAGGCGGAAGACCGCACCGGCCAGGCGCAGGAGACGCTCGGACGCAAGGTGGCTGAGCTGACCGAGCAGTTGCGCGCCGCCGAAAGCGCAGCCGACGAAGCGCGCGCCGAAGCCGAAGGGCTGCTAAAGGAAAACGAAGCCCTGACGCGCGAACTTGACGAGTCGCGTGTCGAGCTGGCCGACACGCGCGGCGCGTCCGACCGCTTCGAGATCAACCTGAAAGAGCTCGACGAGCGGCAGGCGGAAGCCGCCACGCTCGCTGAATCGCTGGCGCAGGCGCAGAACGAGGTGCAGCGCTTGCAGGAGTACGAGCGCGAAGCGCAACGCGTGGAGGCGCTGGAAGACCGCATCACCGAGCTGCAGGAAAGCCTGCTCGACAAGGAAAAGGAAGCGGCGGAAGTACAGGAGAAGCTGGACACCGAAGCCGCCCGCAGCTACCGCCTGTCGCAACGGCGCATCCCCGCGCTGAACCGCGAGCTGGAAGAGATGCAGGAGCACAACCGCGAGCTTGAGCGGCGCGTGCAGAAGGCCGAGTTGAAAGCCGGCACCTTCGAAGAGAAGGCCAAGGAGCTGACCAACCAGGTGGCGGACCTCGAGCGCGCACTGCAAGGCGCCAAGGCCCGCGCGCAGGACACCGCCGTGATCGGCGCCGGCGACTCCAATGCTGCCGAGATGGTGGCCGACGAAATGCGCCGCCTGACCAACCGCGTGCGCGAAGTGGAAGCCGAGCGCGCCATCCTGGCCGAAACCTTCCGCAAGATCGACGACGGCCGCCGCGCCGAGCTGACCAAGCTGGAAGCACGCGCCGAGCGCATTGAGCGCGAAAGCGACGAGCGCTACGAATCCATGCTGAAGCAGCGCACCGAGTTGCGCGTGCTGAAAGAGCGCATCACCGGCATGCTGCGCCTGGCTGAAGACCTGAGCAAAGCCGACCACGACCAGGGCGGCACGCTGATGAACGCCATCCGCAAACTCGCGGAAGCGGATGGTGAAGAGAACGCGGGTTAGTCAGCGCGTGGGTTCACACACTCTTCCAGCCGCCGGAGGCGGCGTCCTGCATTAGCCCGGCTCGTCAGAGCCGGGATCCAACGTTGCGACGATCCGAGCCCCCGGAGGGGGCGGCATGAATCCTCAAGTGTGTGCGGCACGGCTTCGGGGCTGACGCCCCTTGCGATTCAGAACGCCCCTGCCGGGGCTATGACGAGGACGCCCGAGGTTTCCCGGCTCTTACGAGCCGGGCTAATTCATGGCGCGCCCTCCGGGCGCTCAGCGGTACCATCCCCACTGGCAGCTCAATCACGGGCTAGTCGCCGCGCGGGCCTGAGACGACCACGCAATTGCGGCCTTGTTGCTTGGCTGCGTACAGCGCTTCGTCTGAGCGCGCGATAAGCGTGGCGAGGTCCGCTTGCGGCGCGTGCTCGCTGGCTACGCCTATGCTTACGGTGACGTCCGTGAAGCGTTGCACGCAACGCCGCACTCGCTCGGCGATTCTGCGGGTCATCTCGGCGTTGCCGCCGCGCGTCAGAACGCAGAACTCGTCGCCGCCGAAGCGCCCGATCAGGTCGGCGTTACGCAGCGCCGATGAAACCACGCCCACCACGCGGCTTAGGACAAGGTCGCCCTCCAGGTGGCCGCGCGTGTCGTTGACCTGCTTGAACCCGTCAATGTCGATGAACAGCATCGTCCAGTCGCCGGTGTAGTTGGCGTCGGATTCAATACGCTCGCCGGCTGCGCGCAGGAACGACTCTTTGCGATACACGCCGGTCAGCCCATCAAACAGCGCCATCTGGCGCTGCTGCCAGCGGGCGGTGCGCTTCTGCACGGTCTCGAAGCAATGGCCGATTGCGCGCAGCAGCTCTTCTTTGGTCAGGTCGGCTTTGCTTACGTAGTCCGCGGCACCCATGCGAATCGTCTCGACGGCGACGGCTTCGTTGCCGCATCCGGTGATCAGCACAAATGCGCGCGTGGGGTCGCTGCGCATGACCTGCGCCAGCAGTTGCAAACCCGAGTGCGCGCCAAGGCGGTAGTCAACAAAGTGGACGTCGTAGCGGTCGTCGCGCAGGGCGTTCAGCGCGGCGTCGTAGTCGCTCACCCAGGTAAGGTTGATGCGCGGCCAGTCAATCCGCGAGACCAGCTCGCGGAACAGCACGGCGTCATCTTCATCGTCGTCGACCAGCAGGACGCGCAGGTCGGGGCTCAAGGCGGGTGGGGGCGTTGTCTGGTCCAGATGCGAAATCACGGTGTATGCCTCAGGGTAAGAATACCACGCGAGGCATTATCCGATTGGCCCCTTTGTCAACACTTTAGAACCATCAGTTCTAAACCTTCCCCGCCAAAGAACTTGTTCCTTGCAGAATTTCTACGCGTTTTTTGACGCCGCGTGGACTGCACAACAACGCCACGGCGGCGTAGTCAATCTGTGCAAGAGCGATGCGTGCCGATGCGACGCCTTGCGTGCGCGTGGGCACGCTTCTCGGTGAAGTCGTTACTTTATAGGATTGATCATCCGAACTTCCGAACTCCTCAGGAGACGCCATGTTCGACTGGCTGACGTGGCTGTTTGATTCCAGCCCCTTTGTTCCCCGGCCCCAGTGCGGCGGTTGGTCGGAGGGTTTGATCTGGCTGACCATGGCCTCAGACGTGCTGATCTGGCTTGCCTACATGGCAATCCCGATCCTGCTGTACTGGGTGGGCCGCAAGCGCCGGGACTTCCCGCACCGCGGGGTGATCTGGTTGTTTGTCCTGTTCATTATCAGTTGCGGGTTCACACATTTGATTGACGTGTTCACCTTCCACTTTCCGGTCTATCGCCTTGGCGGCGCCGTGCGCGGGGTTACCGCGCTTGCGTCGTGGGCGACCGTGATCGCGCTGATCCCGCTTACCCCCAAGCTGCTCTCAATGCGCAGCCCCGTTGAGCTCGCGCGCGAAGTGGAGCAGCGCAAACACGCGCAGGAGCAGTTGCGCCTGGCGAACGAGAGCCTTGAGGAACGGGTAGCCAAGCGCACCGCCGAGCTCGAAGCGGCCAACGCAGCCCTGAAGGAAGAAATCGCTGAGCGCGAACGCGCCGAAAAAGAGCTCCGCCGCAAAACCCGCGAGCTGGAAGCCCTCAGCCGCGAGATGGAGAACTTCGCCTACGTCGCCTCGCACGATTTGCAAGAGCCGCTGCGCAAGATCAACGGGTTCGCGCAATTGGTGCAGGAGCATCTGGGCGACCGGCTTGACCAGGATGGCCGCGACTACCTCGACCGCATGGTGCGGGCCTCGGACCGCATGAACGTGATGGTGAAAGACCTGCTGCTGCTGTCGCGCGCGGGCGGCGAGGCGGTGATGCAGCAGCCCGTAGACCTGAACCGCGTGATGCAGCGCGTGAACGTCGACCTTGAGCCCGCGATCGCCGAGTCGGGCGCGACGTTGGAAGTCGGCGAGCTGCCGACGGTGCGGGCCAACCCGCTGCAGATGGAGCAGGTGTTCCTGAACCTGATCAGCAACGCCATCAAGTATCGCGAAGAGGATCGCCCCGTCCGAATCGACATCACGGCCGCACCGGGTGAAGCCGGGTACACCCGCATTTCGATCACCGACAACGGGATCGGGTTTGATCCCGCGCAGGCTGAGCGCATCTTTCAACCGTTCCAGCGCCTGCACTCGCAGCGCGAGTACCCCGGCACCGGGATGGGGTTGCCGATCTGCCGCAAGATTGTCGAGCGGCTGGGCGGCGAGATCACAGCCGAGGGTCGCCCCGGCAAAGGCAGCACGTTCCACTTCACGCTGCCGCTGATGGAGGAGCAGTCATGAGCCCAGGCCAGAACAAACTGCTGATCATCGCCGAGGATGATGAGGATGATCAATTGATGCTCAGGCAGGCGCTGGAGCGCGCCGACTTTGAGGGCGTGATGGAATTCTGCTCCGACGGCGCCGCCCTGCTGGAGCGCCTGATGGACAACAAGCGCCGCACGCCGGACCTGCTGCTGCTCGACCTCAATATGCCGCGCAAAACCGGGCAGGAAGCATTGCAATGGATCCGCAGCATGCCTGAAACCCGCGCGATCCCCGTGGTGATCCTGTCCACCAGCGCCCGGCCCAGCGACGTGCAGGCCTGCTACGACATGGGCGCCAACGCCTACCTGTGCAAACCGGGCGGGCTGGAGCTGTGGCGGGACATGGTGGCGTCCATGACACGCTTCTGGTTTGCGGATGTAAGGCTGCCTGGCAGCCCGCAGGCTGCTTGACCAAGGCGGGGACGAGGCTTATAAGCGTTGGAGCGCCAACGCAAAAATGCGGGGCGCTGATTTTTTCAACGGATTTTTTCGACCGAATATCGCGAGCGCACCGGCCATGATGACGAGCCTGACGAAAGAGACAGCACGGATCACTGACCTCATCAAGCAGGAACAGTACGGCGAAGTGGAAAGCGTCTGGGCCGACGCGCTTGAGAAAGCGCCGACCGAGATCGAGACCTTCCTGACGCTCGCCGACAAGCTCTCCCGCGCCGGCCACGGCGAAAAGGCCGGCAGCCTGCTGGAAGCCGTCGTCAACAAGCTCGACCAGATGGGCGAGAAGATCAAGGCCGTGCACGTGCTG
>CAZNBU010000150.1:0-7807 GCA_964571035.1 uncultured Planctomycetaceae bacterium
AATCGGTTTCATGTGCTCTCCTGGGATCATTCTACGGGCTTAGAGTCTTTTTCTTCTTCCTTGGTTCCTTCTTCCTGTTGCTTCTGCATGTCGAGGGCGCGCTCGGTGGCTTCACGCTCATTGCCGGGCTCAGCCTCGATGGTGGATTCGTTACCCTCTTCGTCGATAATTACAACTTCGCGCTGCCCCGGCTCTTCAAACTCGATGTCGATGTACTCGCGCACATCGAGGTCTTCATTGAACAGTGCAGCCGCGGGTACGCTGTAGCGGTTGTCCGCCAGCGCCTCGCCCTTGGCTGCGCGGGCCAGCGCTTCGGTTAATTGGTCGGGTGTCAGCTCAACGATGTGCGTGTTCCACAACACAGCCAGGTGGTTGCCGCGAATGCCCGGCTGGCCCTGGTACGCCAGCAGGATCGCCTGGCGCGAATCCACGTCTTCCGGCACCGGCGCCAGCAGGTACGGGCGCGCCTGCTCTTCGCCGAAGGGGTCCTGCACGACTTCCTGCCCGCGCACGTACCCCAGCTCAACCAGTTTGCTGAGCTCGGTGGGGGGCTTGCCCTGGATCGCGAAGTGGGCGAACGCGCCCTCGCGCACGCGCAGCAGGTCGTCGCGAACTTCGACGTTCAGGCGCACGGCGCGGAAGTGCTTGGCCATGCCCTGCATTTCTTCGCGAGACGGCCAACCCGCGAGCGCGAAGCGCATGCGCACCGACTTCTCGCTGCTTTGCATCGCGCCGACAATCGGTGTGCGCCGGAAGAAGTCGGCAAGGTAAGGCACACGGTTCTGGTCTTTTTCGGTGTCGTCGCGGTTGAAGTCCTTGTCCGCGTCCTCCTGCTCCATCCACCAGGTGCCTGAAGAAAACCCGACGATGTGGCCCGCGATATCCAGCAACGACCCGGAGTTCATGTACACGCCGATGCTGGACGTTTCGGGCATCACCGCCTCGGCGGACGCCCACGCCGGCAACATTGACGCACGGCCTTGGCCATCGCGCGCGTCTATGATGCGCTTGATTGCATCCGGCAACCCTACGGCGAGCACCCCCGCCCCCTCTTTGCGCCGCATCAGCGCGAAAGCCACTTCGTCCTGCGAGATCGCGCGGTGGATCTCAACGCCGCGGTAAACTTCAACACTCGCCAGCGAACTGGCACTCTTGCGCAGCGGCTCGCCCAGCGACGAAGCCAGCAGCTTGTCGTGCAGGAAGTTTTCGACCGCCTCAAAATCCTTCACTGCGTACATCAGCGACCACGTGGCCGCCGGGTAGAACCAGATCGCCTGGTCGGATTCGCGGGGCAGCACCACGGCGCCCTGCTCCGGCCCCAGGTGGGCGAACAGGTCTTCCAGGCCCACGCCTTCGCGCTTCAGGCGGGCCTCCCACTCTTCCCACTTCTTGACCACCTCGTCTTCGCCCGCGGTGGTGGCGCGCCCGATCACGAAATCCTTGAAGCGCTTGTACAGCGCAGCGGAATCGCTCACGCAGTCGGTTACCGCGACGGTGGCTTCCGCGGGGATCAGATCAGTGAACGCGCGTTCTCGCGGCTCGATGCGCAGCGCCTCGTACCACCCGGGCGCGTTGTGGAACGTCAGCCCCATGTCGATCTTCAGGATCGAGCGCTGCTCGTCCAGCCACGCCGCGGCGGCAAAGCTCTTGAATTGTTCGTACTGCATCAGCCGCCCCATGAATCCGATGTCCGGCGTGACGCCGAACGCCCACCACCAGAACGGCATCGCGCCCATGAAGGGGTTGTTGCCCTTGTCTCCGGCGATTCTTTCGGCGGCAGTGATGATCGACTCGATGCTGACGTACAGCAGTGCATGTGGGTCTTTGTGCTCGTTGACGGCTTCGCGGTAGCGCGAGCTCGCGATCAAGGTCTCGGTGGGGTCGTCCGGGAACGACAGGAAATCCAGCGAGTCGGTCACCGCCGTGTAGCTGTTGCTCAAGATGAGGAAGCGGTTTTCGTACACGCTGACCCAGAAGTCCTGGTTCTGAAGCCACGTCTGCACCGGGTCGCGATCGAACCCCATGTCCGGCTGCACGTCGCGAATGGTTGGCGGTACGTAAAGGGTGTAGATGTTGGTGCCGTAGTGCTCGCGCATCTCGGGCACGGTCGCCTTGCCGTCTGCGATGGCTTTGTCTAGGGCGCGGGTGACGAACGCCAGGTTCGGGTGGTCAATCACCAGCTGCAGCTTGGGCCCCGTTACCGTCATGTCGAGCAGGCCGATTGACGAGCGGCGGATCTTGCCGGTCAGTGACGCCAGCTCTTCGGGCGTGAGTTCAATCTTCAGCCGCTCGGTAATCAGCTTGTCGATGGGCGGGACGTCCGACGACGTGTCCAGCGCCCGCAGCAACTCGTCGAACCCCATGTCGTAGGAGAACTTCGAGTGGTCCATCACACCGTAAACCATGGTGGTGGCGGGGTATGCGAGCGCGATGTCGAGCGGTTTCTGTTCTTGCGCGGAGAGCAGAGGGGCGAAGAGGAGCAGAAGCGGGATCAGGCGTCGCATGGTGACTCCGGTCAGAATTGCGCGGGGCACATTGTAGAGCGCTGGGACACAATTGCGACTGTCGTCAGGGCCTGTCGCATCGGTCCGAACTGCGCTCTTCGCGTCAAGAGTTCCAGTGCCAGGGGCGAATTCCCGCCTCAACCCCTTGCGCCACAAACAGCAAAAAGGCAAAATCTGCAAAAGTTCAATACCCGGCCTGCCGATACTGAGAGTACGGAGGGGTCCGGGGCAAGGGCAAGGATGCCGGAGACAAACATGCGTTACGCGATTTTGGCGGGTTGCTTACTGATGCTGGCTGGATGCAAAGCCGGGTACGGCCCGTCCATGACCGCGCCCGGTGAAGGACCGCTGTTCGCCGCCGAGAAGAACCAGCTTTTCGCGTACGCGCCCAGCACCGTCAAGCAGATCACCTTCGGCGAGCGCGCCAAGTTCGCGCACCCCGACCTGTCGTGGGACGGCCGCTGGCTGGCCTATGCCGCGACGATTCACTCCGACCGCCCCGACATCTACATTCAGCCGCTGGAAGACGGCCCGGCACGCGTGATCGCGCAGCACCCGCTGGACGACGTAACGCCGTGCTTCAGTCCCGACGGCAAGCACGTCGCGTTCGCCAGCATGCGCACCGGCCACTGGGACATCTACATCGCCACGCTGGACGGCAACGTGCCGCTGCGCCAGATCACCGATGACTCGTGGCAGGATTTCGCGCCCAACTATTCACCCGACGGCCGCAAGCTCGTCTTCTGCTCGCGCGGCTCGCCGACCAACCCGTGGCGCATTGTCATGGTCGATGTCCAGACCGGCACCCGCACGCAACTGACCGACGGGCTGTGGCCCGTGTTCTCGCCGACCGGCGAAGAGATCGCCTTCGTGCGCCCCTCCGGCGCCGACCTGGCCACCGCGTCGCTGTGGACCGTGAAGCCGGACGGTAGCGCCTTGCAGCAGGTCTATCGCAGTGAAAACCACGGCGTGATTACGCCTGCATGGGCTGGCACCGACTGGCTGCTGTTTGGCACCGCGGGCCGCATTGACGGCAACGCCGAGGTGGGTTGGTACCACGCCGACGACATCTGGGCGGTGCGCCGCAACGGCACGGGGCTAAGCCGAGTGACGTGGCATGGCGGGCGCCACTGGGACCCTGTGTACGACATGGTCAAGAACATGTGCTACTTCGTTGGCTCGCTGGAGAGCGGCCAGAACCTGTATTCCGCCGCGCTGGATCTGCCCGAAGGATCGGGAGATTCGCCTGTAGTGCGTGGAGAGTGAAATGGTCGTCAGAGGTCAGAGGTTAGAGGTCAGAGGTCAGGGGACGGCCAAAGAGGCCCAATCCAAAATCCAAAATCCGAAATCCAAAATGCCGGTGCTGGTGTTGATCGCGCTGGCAGTCTTCGCCTCCGCCTGCCAACCATGGCTCGTCGACGTTCACGACGTCGACAATCCGTACGCTGAGCCGGTGGTACGGCGCGTGGCTGTGGCGCCGTTCCTGTTCAGCGAAAAGACGCTGGGCCTTAGCTACGACTTTGAGCTCAAGGGCTCCGAGACTCGCGACGGCCGCTACGTGCTGTTCAGCGCCGACATTGGCCAGCAGTTCGCGCAGGAGCTGGCGATGTTCAACGGGTTCGAGGTGATCCCGCCCGCCGACGTGGTCGCGGCTTGGAGCGCATCCGCCCGCAACGGCAAAGAGCTGAACCCACTCGCGGACGCCGCCTCGGCGCGCGCGCTGTGCCGCGTGCTGAAGGCCGACGCGATCGTGGTGGGGGAAGTGCGCAGCTACGACCCGTACGAATACCCGCGCATGGAACTACACTGGCAGTTGCTCTATGCGGGCGACCGCGCGGGCAACGCAGGCGAGGACATGCTGGCCTGGGAGCGCCGCGGGCAAGCCGGGCCGTTCCCGATCGACAGCGACCCCTCACGCCGCCCGTTGTACGTCTGCAACATGGTAATCGACAGCCAGGAAGCCCGCACCCGCCGCGAGCTGACGTACTACGCCAAGAGCCTCAAGGCCACGGAGACCGGGTTCAAGGACTCGGAAGAAATGATCCGCAAGCAGCCATGGCCGATGTACTTCCGCTTCGCAAGCTGGCTGACGCTGATGGACGCGTTTCATTACGAGCGCAATCGGTCGTAGCGGGAATCGATGTTCGGGAATCGGGAATCGGTGACGACGCAAGTTTCGTCGATTCCCGATTCCCGATTTCCGATTCCCATGCCTATACTCCCGCGCATGGACAAACTACGCGAAGGCATACGCAAGTACCGTGCGGACGTGTTTCCGAGCCTGCGCCCGCAGCTTGAAAAGCTTATGCGCGAGGGGCAGCGGCCCGAGATCCTGGTGATCGCGTGCAGTGATTCGCGCATCAAGCTGGCGGACTTCACGCAGGCGGACCCGGGTGACCTTTTCATCGTGCGCAACGCCGGCAACATCGTGCCGCCGTGGGGGATGCACCCTTCGGGCGTAGCCGCCAGCATTGAGTACGCCGTCAGCGTGCTGCCCATCCGCGACGTCATCATCGCCGGCCACACCGGGTGCGGCGCCATGGGAGCGCTGTTGCAGCCGCATCAGGTACAGAAGCTGCCCGCGGTCAAAGAGTGGCTGAGCTACGCACCGGTGACGATGCCGTGCAATGACCCAGCGGAGCACGCAGCCCGACACACAGAGGTAACGCGCGAAAACATCCTGTTGCAGCTTGAGCACCTCGACGAGTACCCGTGCATTAAAGAGCGAAAGGCGCAAGGCAAGCTGCGCACGCACGGGTGGGTGTTCGCCATAGAAACCGGCGAGGTGTGGGAGCATTCGGCTGCCGGGTGGCATGTGTTGTAGGGGCGACATTCATGTCGCCTCGAGTTCAGAAACCCTGTCGCCACCCTTTGTACGCTTCCGGTGTCGCTCAATTACCGGAGGCAAACATGTCCAGATACGTCAACGTAAGAGGCAAACACAGGCACGCGCCGCGTGCGGAGAACCGCCACGCGCCCAGTGCGGCGCACGGCCCAGTCGACAAGGCGCCGCTTGAACGCGAAACGTTCGCCAGGAACATGCGCGAGCAAGCCGAGAAATTCTTCGGCGTCGATGAACTCGACAAGGCGATCAAGTTCTTTCTTGAGACGCTCGACGCGCACAGCGAGGAGCTGGCGGAGCTGCGTGCCAACCCGAAGGGGTTCCAGATCGAGAACTACCGCTGGAAGATCGCGCCGTCCGTGGCAATGCGTGCAGCCAAGGCGCTGATTGACGCGCTCGAAACCCGCCGCATAAGGCGCACACAGGCAGCCGAACTGACGTCGGCGGGAATCGCCAGGCAGTTCCCCGCGCCAAACCCAACCCATGATGCGGCGGTGACTGAGGCGCCCGAATCAACACCCGAGAGCGCCCCAGCGTGGGGCGAAGCGCCCGCCCATGAACCGGCGCTCAACCTCAACCAGATCAACACACTGGTAAAGGACGCGAGAAGGGAGCTGGCCTTACCCAGAACGGGGTAGCCGCACGCTGATTCATCGGGTTTCTCGCAGAGCGCGCGGAGACCGCTGTTGGCAGTTCTTCGCGTCCTTCGCGAGTCCTTCGCGCCTTCGCGTCGCAGTTAGACCAGCACCCGAGCCAGAGATTCGACGATGGCGCGACGAACCGGCGTCCAGCTTGTGTCCGAGCCGCTGCAAACGGCTTGGTTGATTTCGAGTTCCATGCCGGCGTAGCGCGCGCCGAAGCGCTTGCGCATAGCCGTCGTGCACCCGTCGCTGGTGCCGCGGTAGGGGTAGTTCATGCGCACGCGCAGCGTGGGCAACGCGGCGCGCCAAGCGTCGCAGAACGCGCGCTCGCGGGCGCGCGCGGGGTCGTACAGCAACCCGATGTCGGCGTTGCGCGTTTCGCCGTCGAGCACCGGCGTGAAGCTGTGCACGGAAATGTGCAATACGGGGCCGCGTTTCAGGGCGTGTTCGATCGTGCTGGTGACCTCTTTGCGATAGGGGCGCCAGTAGCGTTGCAGCAGCTCAACGCGCGCGTCTGGCGGCGTGAACTCCGAAAAGACCTTGCGGTGGGTTTCGCTGCGGTTGAGGTCCACAAGCAGGCGCGTGACCTCGCCAAAGAACGCCGGTGCGTTCAGCGCCGCCGCAATCTCCCGCGCAAGCAAACCGGCCCCTGGGTCCCATGCGCGATGCGTCTTGAGCACGTTCGAGCTACGAAACGCGCCACGCCACTTCGCCGGTACGGCGTTGGAGGCGTGTTCGCAGGTGATGATGATGGAGGAGAGGTGGGGCATGCTAGAATCGTAGCATCGGCATCCTGCCGATGTCGTTCGGGCGGGCCTCCGGCACGCCCGGGATCGGCTGGAAGCCGATCCAGACTCCATGGCCTGGAAGGCCATGCTACTTCGCCGGATCGAACATTTCTCCGGCGGCGAGGCAACGCGCCAGCGCCTGGTACACGGCGTCCATGCGTTGGCGGTTGGGGGTTTCGCCCAAGGCGGCCTTGATGCGTGTGGCCAACGTGCCCTTGTTGCGGATCATCTTCAGCGCCGCCACCCAGCGCTTGTCGTCGAGCGTGCTTTCGATCAGGTGGTCCCAGACTTCTCCGATGGTCGCACTCGGCTTCAACCCGAACAGCCGAAGGTAACCGGCATCTCTTATCACGGTGTTTTCGGCGCTTACCATCGCTTCCCTTAGCAGGAAGGACATCGGTTTACCGGGCGCCCGCTGTAACTCATCCACGCCCACCCAGCGACCTGCCGCCAATGCCTTCAGCGCGCCGACGATAGCGGCGCAGATGGCGATGTCGGCTTGCGGGCATTCCTGGATGTCGATCAGCCGGATCTCGATCGCCATGCGGTCAAATCGCGCGATGGCCCCGCGAGCGTTGGCGTATTCGCCCTCAAGGTTGCCGTCCGGATCGAACGGCGCGGTGTCGGCCCAGATCTTTCGGAGGATTTCGTCGTAGTACTCTTCTTTTGTGTAAATCGGCTCGGGGATGATGTCGCCCGTCGCGCTGGGGATGCGCGCGCTGTTGCCCGCGTACTGGATCAGCCGGTAGTCCAGCGCGTTCTGCACCGCGCCTTCCGCCACCGGCGAAGCCGCCGCCAGCCCGGGGATCAGCGGCAGGATGTATCGCACGGCTGCATGCAACTGCGCGAACTCGGCGTCGTCGGCAAACGGCAGGTTCAGGTGCGTGCTCTGCAGGTTGCTCCACCCGTGGCCGCGGCAGTCGAAGATCTTGTTGTAGGTCTCGTAGATGACGTTGTACTCGTGCGGCCAGATCTTCGTTTCCAGCATCGGGTTGAAGTACGGGTGCATGCCGGTCGGCAGCAGCATCGCGC
>CAZNBU010000151.1:0-7759 GCA_964571035.1 uncultured Planctomycetaceae bacterium
CGTTGGCCGTGCCCATGATGTAGTTTTCGGCGATCGGCGCGTTGAACACGCGCGCTTCGCCGAATTCGGCCTGGAAGCCCTTGGTGACCAGGAAGATGCCTTCCTTTTCCTTGTTGGCGATGTCCTGGCCCCACAGGAAGGTGCTGGGGTTCTCGCGGAACTCCTTGCGCAGGGCCGCGTTGATCCCCTGGCGCAGCGTCAGGCCCTTGCCCTTCTTGTCTTCGAAGTGCTTGACCAGCTCAGCGCCTTCCAGCACCGGCACGCCGTCGCCGTTGGGTTTGTGCTCGGGCGGGAAGATGTATTCGAGCGCGGTGGCTGGATCGGGCTTGTCGGACTTCTCGGCGAACTCGCGCGCTTCATTGAACTCTTCGCGCGCCTTGTCTTCGATCGCCGCGAGGTCGTCCTCGCTGAGGCCCTCGTCCAGCAGCCACTTGCGGAAGATCGGCAGCGGGTCTTTTTCGCGCGCGGCTTTCAGCTCAGCTTCGTCGCGGTACAGGATGTGGTTGTCGGAGTTGCTGTGGCTGCCGATGCGCACGCAGTCAGCATAGACGATGGGCGCGCCCTTTTGCGCAGCCGCGTACTCTGCCGCCTCGTGCATAGCCTTGAAGCAGGCGAGGGTGTCGGTGCCATCGACGCGCCAGATTTTAACGCCCTTGATGCCGGTGAAATTGTCGGCGGTGCATTCGTTGGCGCTTTGGTCGCGCTTGGGGACGCTGATGCCGTACCCGTTGTCCTGCATGACGGTGACGACGGGCAGCAGCTCACGGGAGATGCCGTTGATGGCTTCGTAGACGTAGCCTTCGGCGGCTGAGGATTCGCCGAAGCTGCAATAGACGACCGCATCGGAGTTGAAGTATTTGACGGCGCGGCCGAGGCCGGCTGCGTGCTGGATGTGGTTGGAGACGCAGCTGCTTACGTTCTGGATGCCGATTTCCGGCTTGGCGAAGTGGTTGCTCATGTGGCGGCCGCCGCTGGCGACGTCGGCGTCGCGGGAGAGGCCGTTGAGCAGGACCTCGCGCGCGGTCAGCCCGCCGGCGAGCGACGTGGTGAGGTCGCGGTAATACGGAAACAGGAAATCCTTGCGCGGGCGGAAGGTGCACCCCAGCGCGAGCTGGATGGCGTCGTGGCCGGCGTTGGGGGCGTGGTAGCTCCACCCCATGGCTTTGCGCAGGAAGTTGGGCGCCTCGTCGTCGATGAGGCGTCCGAGGAACATCAGGTGGTATGCGCGCTCGTGGCCCGGGTAGTTGGGAGGCGCGGATTTGCGTGCGGTCTTGGTCTTGCCCATTTCGGTCTCGTGTCAGTCTTTCGTGCAGAGCCTGTGGAACCCGCCCAAGGGTAAGGCGGACCGGGTTTTGTATCAAAAACCGGCAGCGTTCGCGACGATTGGGCAAAGGGGCGACACAGAAACCGGGGTTGGATCATGAGTGAAGCAATAGGCGGGCCGATGGGCCTACCGGCACAGCCACGCGAGCGCGTATTGTCGGAGACGCGCGAGGGGCATCAGCAGCAATCGGTGGTGACTTGCCTGCTCGCGGTTGGTGGGTTCGGGTCCCTTGTGTCCGGCTTCATGTACGCCATGGCCGCTTGGACGCAGTGGAGTGGGCTTTCCGAGCCGACCCGATACGACGGGATTCTCGGGTGGTGGGCGGTCGCGCTTGGATTGCTCCTCGGGATGTGCTGGGTGCATGCTCTTCGTGCGGTGAAGGGGAGACAGCGTGGTCATGCCGATTCGGCTGTGGCGCTAGGGGTGATCTGGTTCGTTTGCGGCGGTTGGGTCAACGTGTTGTTGGTCTACGGAATCACAACCGGCGGCATGGTGAGCCCAAAGTTCGGACCGCAAGCCATCGACATCCTGTTTGCAGCGATCGCCCTGATTCCGCTTCTCAGTGTCATGGCCACCTGTGTGGCCGCAGTCGTTACGCGACGGACCGGCGTGATTGAACGGCAGCAGTCAGGATTGGCAGGATGATCAGGATGTTGATCCTGCTGATCCTGCCCGTCCTGTAAATCCTGACGCCTTTCCTAACGAACCAGCGCGGCCTTAAATGGGGGGAGGGGGTCACTTGACCCCCTCCCGGGCTGCGGGCGGACCCAGTTGCATCAGTTACTGCGCCCGCGGCCCAGAGCCCCGGCGACCAGGGCGACTAGCCCCACGCCGGCGGCGATGGCCCCGCCGATTGCCAGCGGCGGGATGTCATCCTGCACGACGACGCTTACGTCGCCGATCTCGATGTCATGGCGGTTGTCAAAGTACTCGACGCCGCCCCAGATCAATCCCGCCGCGCCAAGCGCCAGCAGGATGGCTCCAACTATGGTGAGAGGTTTCATGTTCGACTCCTTTCGTCTCTCCTAGGCGCGCAGGCTGCGCACCAGGTCGATCGCCACGGCGACCACAATCAGCACCAGAAGCAGGTGCAGCAAGCCGCCGAAGGTCATCTGCGCCACCATCCCGATGAGCCACAAGACCAACAGGATGCCGGCAATCGTCCAAAGCAATGCGGATGCACTTCTCATGGCAGTCTCCTTTCTATGCGGAGTCCTTCTGTGCACGCCCGGCGGGCGCGCGGTGCGGGCGCAGCGGGATCAAACCCGCCGCGCCAGCACGCGAGACCGCATCCTCAGAAGGCTGAGAGCAGTTCTAGCCCGAAGGCCGCCATCCAGGATGGGGTCGTGGGGGGCGCGGGGTGCGTGGTCAATGTAGAGCTGTGGCTCACTGTAGTAGGAAAGAGCGAACTCCACGGATTGCAGCTTCTCGTTGTGGGCCTGGGCTGCATCCGCAAGCGTGTCGAGGATGTGGGCGACTTCGCCCGCCTGCTCGGTATCGAGCCATGCGTTGCCGGTTCTCAGCTCGCGGGCGATGGCCCTGGCGCGTTCGAGTTCGGCTTTCATGTTTGCTCTCCTCGTGGTCGGTGCAGTGCGCTGCACCATCTGTAAATTTGATACCGCGAGAATGGAACAACGTCCACCAATAGTTCTACATGGTTCTGTCATGGAACTTTCTGTCACTATGCGGTGCGAATTGTGCCCTTTTCTTAGACGTTTGGGGTTTCTAGGGTTAGGTGGGGATGCTAAAGTCGTCACATCAGGAGGAGTACGTTGGGAAAGCCGGACGAAACCATCGCGGGCGGCGGTGAACCGGGCCGCGGGCAACGCAAGGTAGGGATGTACCTGCCAGCCGAGACCATTGACCAGTTGCGGATCATCGGGGCGGGCCTGCAGGCGCGCGGTTTTTCGGGCAACCTGTCCGATACCATCCGGCTGATCCTGACGGTGGCGAAGAAGCAGGGCCTGCTGGATGCATCAAAGCTGGTGCGCCTGGCGGCTGACCACGACACCAAGAAGCAGCGCTAGCACGGAATGGCGGGCGAAGTTGCCGGTGTTCCCCTCTTAAGGAGGTGGAACATGGAAAGCTCCGTAGACGGACTGCTGGGCGTGCTCGGCGGGCTGCTGGGGTTGTCGCTGATGATCCCGTTTCTCGTGTTCGGGCTGACGTTGTTCCTGCTGATGGCGTGGCCGTTCATCGGGTTCGCCACGGCGGCGTTTGTCGATGGAAGCCGCGAAGGCCGAAGACAGCGCCTGAGGGCGCAGAAGCTGGCACAGCGAAAACGCCGCGCGCACGGTGTGCTTGCCTGACCCGGGACACGCGCAGTGCAGCCCAGGTTGCGATAGGCAGGAAAAGCGAGAGCGGCCGCAAGGCCGCTCTGCGCTTGGAATCTGGTGCCAGGGGTGGGACTTGAACCCACACGCCCACTGAAGGACTGCGGATTTTGAATCCGCCGCGTCTGCCAATTCCGCCACCCTGGCGCGCCGCAAAGTGTGCCAGCAACCGCGATTCCCCGCCAGACGGCGGACTGGTTGTGTCAAAGTTCCTATCACGAAATGTTGAATTTCCGCGCCGCCTGCGTAGCGTACGGTCAACAAGCCAGCTTTTGGTGCGATGCCCGGCGGGAAGAACCCGCTGCGGCTAATTTTCTTGGGGGACCATAATGATCGTTTCGTTGCTGCGTGCGGCCGGAGCCGCCGCTCTGTTGCTGGGTGTGCTGTTCCCGGCTTTCTTGCACGGGCAGATTCATCCGCTTAACGGCCAGGACCCTGTGGCGGCGGGCTTCAATCAGCCTTCAGCGATCGGCCAATGGGGCTGGCGGTTCAAGTGCAACGCCAACGGCGTTCTCGTGACGCAGTTGGGTACATGGTTCCCTGACTCGGCGACTGTCGTTCACTCGATTCAGCTTTACGATTTCAACTCGCAGGCTCTGCTCGCGAATGCGTCACCCCCGGCCGGGCCCGGGTGGCGCTGGGAGACCCTCACGACGCCGGTGCCGCTGGTAAACGGCAACGACTACATCATTCAGGGGTTCACCACGACCACGAAGTTCTTCCTGAACACGTCGCCGGCAAGCTGGATGCCGACCGGTGACATCTCGTGGGTCGAAGGCCGCTACCATACCAGCACACCTACCCCGATCTTCCCGACAAGCGCGCTTGCAAACTACGGCTCGGGTGTCGTGGACATCGGGTACGTGAAGGGTCCGACGCTGACAGTCAACGCCGCAGCGGGCACCGCGCAGACCGTGTTTTCGAACGCGCAGGGGCCCGGCGGCAACGGTGTCGAGGCCGGATCGTTCACGATCGCCTCGAACGGGCAGACCCCGAACAGCGAGATGATCAACATTGATCTCACCGCTTCGGGCACAGGCAATGATGCGAACGCGATCAGTGAAGT
Organism: uncultured Planctomycetaceae bacterium; assembly: GCA_964571035.1. Taxonomy (GTDB): domain Bacteria; phylum Planctomycetota; class UBA8742; order UBA2392; family UBA2392; genus JADJRK01. Next base: position 4,724 of record CAZNBU010000151.1, read on the forward strand.
ACGCATTTACCGCGACGACCCGAGCGGCGCCTCACCCGGAAGCTACGACCCTGCAGATATCGCTGTCTCCGGGCCGGACGTGTTCCCGGCAGACGACGGCACGATCAATTTCACCGTCGCAACATCTGAGCAAGCCTTCAACCTCAATGAAACACGAACGTACTTCGTTGTCGTAAAGTTGGCTGGCAACGCCGATCCCGGACAGACCTTCAACTTCACGGTCAGCGACATCACCGTTACCACGGGCAGTAAGTCCGTAGGCGGCGCGACGATGAACGGGCTGATCATCGATACACCCCTGTTCGTCTTCACCGACAACAGCGCTACCCAGCCTGCGACCGTCTACCTGACGTTCTCCGGAGTGTGCCAGGAGTTCACGATCGCTTACCCGAACGGGCCTGATGACAAGCCGATGGACCTTACCATCAGCTCGCTTGGCACGGCCAATGAACTCACAGACCTGATTGGCGTGCACCTGTGGTGGGACAGCGACACCGACGGAGCGTTCAACGCGGCGAACGATACGCTGGTCAACACGCAGACCTTCACGCAGGACAACGGCAATGTGACGTTCAGCCTGGCCTCGCACCCCGCCTTCCAAGCCGGCCAGACACGCCGCTACTTTGTGGTGTATGAGCTGAACGCGAGCGCCGGCGACCTTGAGACCTTCAAGTGCTTCATTGCGGATATCGGGCCGTCTTCATTGGGCGGCGTCGCAAGCGGGTTGCCCTCGCCGAGCTCCAACGGCACCGCGGGTCTTGAGATTCGCGCGGCGATCCTGTTCGGCGTGATGCACGGCCCGCTTGCGCCGGTCACTGTGGACAGCAACAGCGTCGGCAACGGCGAAGGCGAGTTGCTGGCCGACGTCAGCCTCGATGCGCTGCCCGGTGGCGCATGGGGCATCGACAGCGTGATCTTCAACGCCGGCGGCACAGGCAATCACAACAGCGCCTATGCCGAGCTGGCCCTGTACGAAGACATCAACATGAACGGTGCTTGGGACGGCGCGGGCACCGACACGCTGGCGGCCCCGGTCGCAAGCGGGTTCACAGCCAACGTGGTCAGCTTTGACCTGATCGTCACCGCTCTGGGCGCGGGCGCCGAGCGCCGCTTCTTCCTGCTGGGCAAGCTCAACGGTACCGCGGCGACGGGCCAGACCTTTGGCGCGCGGCTGACCGGGTTTGTCGCGGGCATTGTGCCGTCCGGCGGCACCGACAGCGGGTTCCCGACGGCTGCCAGCACCGCGCTGGTCATCGACGTGGCGGCACTGAGCGTGGCCAACGGCCCGTATCAGCCGGATCCGCTGACTCACGCGGGCGGCGCGGCTGGCGAGCTTGTGGCTGCCAACTTCCGCCTGAATGCCTTGAACGGCGCGACCACGGTTACCGGCATCAACTTCACCACCGGCGGCAGCGGCGACTGGACCAGTGACGTGGACAGCACGTCCGGCGTGCGCGTCTACCGTGACGACGACGACGGCGTTTACGGCGCAACTGACACGCTGCTGTTCCAGGGTGGCGGTGCTGCGGTTGTGACTGCGACCTTTGCCACCCCACTGAGCCTGGCGGTCGGCGAGATCGCAGACCTCTGGGTCGTGGTCGGGTTCACCGCCACCGCGGGCCAGGGCGTCTCGACTGCACCGGAGACGTTCAACCTGTCGATCGCCAACACCACCGACGTCTCAGCCTCCGCGCCGGTTGTCTTCGGCACGCCGGCGCCGACGGGCGTCACCGTTGGGGCGATCTCGTTCAGCGTGACCAACTTCGACCCGGCTTCCGACTCGACCGCGGGCGGGCAGGCGATCACCATCGCCGGCAGCGGGTTCATGGCGCCGCTCAGCGTCACCATCGGCGGCGCGCTGTGCGCCGGTACCCCGGTGATCGCGGGCGGCACCCAGGTGACCGGGTTGACCGTTCCGCCGGGTGTGGGCGCCAACCTGCAGATCGTCGTTCGCAGCGGCACGCTGCCTGCGCAGACACTCACGCAGACCTTCACCTACCGCGCGCCGGACGACAACGACCCACCCAAGGCTGACGAAAGCGGGTGCGTCTCCGGCCACTCGCAGCAGTGGGCGCTGCTGGTTGCCGCACTGGGCCTGCTTGGCACGGTTGCAGTGCTGCGCCGCAGGACCGCCTAGCTGATCACGCAACAACAACCCGGCCGTCCTTTGGGGCGGCCGGGTTTAGTTTTTGGGGTCCCAGTCCACCTTGCGGCGGGCGGCTTTCTTGGCGGAGTGTGCTTCGCGGTGCTGGCGGCGGCGCTTCAGCGCGCTTTTGCTTGGCTTGGATTTCTTGCGCGGCTTGGGCGGTGTGGCCACCTGCGTGAGCATTTCTTTCAGCCGCTCGAGGCAGATTTCGCGGTTGCGGGCCTGGCTTCGTGTTTCGTCGCAGTCCAGGATCAGCTCGCCGCCGTCGGTGATGCGCGTGCGGAAGCGCGCCAGAAACCGCGCCTTGACCGCGTCGGGCACGCCGTAGCTCTCCCCCACGTTCCAGCGCATCTGCACACGGGTTTCCGCCTTGTTGACGTGCTGGCCCCCGGGGCCGCCGCTGCGGGCGGTCTTGAAGAGCAGCTCGTGCTCTTCCACGCGGATGTTCGGCGGCACAAAGATCATGGCGCCACGCTAACGACGGCGGGTTTCTTGCGCCACAGCTTCAAGAGGCGGGAGTCGGGAGCTTGGAGTCGGGAGCAACTGCAGGAGCCCCATAGGCTGCGCTGTAGCTCCCGCCTCCCGCCTCCATGCTCCTGGCTAGCCCATGAATTCTGTTAACACCGGTCCTAGAATGACTTCGTGACCGTTTTCTTCCTATACATGACCCTGCTGAGCGCGGCTGCGCTGGCAGGCATCCTTGCAACCGCGTCCACGCCGACGTTTGAGCTGGTCGAAGTGCAAGCAACTAGGAACGCCCTGCACATCCTCGCGCTGGAGCACCGCACCGGACGCGCCGAGCCGCTGAGTGTAATCGGATCGGTCACCACCTGGCGCAACCTCGACGGCCACGAAATCCGCGACCGCCGCACCATCGAGTGGCTCTACAC
>CAZNBU010000152.1:0-7735 GCA_964571035.1 uncultured Planctomycetaceae bacterium
GGCGGCGATTGCGGCCGACAAGCATGTCTTTTGCGAGAAGCCCATCGGCCGCTACCCCGAAGAAGCCATCGAAGTGGCGGAGGCGGCAAAGCAGGCGGGCGTGATGACCGGCGTCGGCTTCAACTACCGGCATCGGGTGAACCGCAACCTGCGCCGCGGTAGCGTCGATCTGCGCCGAAAGGCCGCGCAGGACGTCGCGCACGAGCATGTTCAAGTCGCAAGGCCCCGGCGCGAGCTTCTGGCGCCCCGACTGCGACAGATCAAGCAGGTCAGCAACCAGTGCCTGCATGCGTCGCCCCGCGGCAACAATGGCGGCAACTTCTTCACGAACGTCCGAAGAGGCATTGGGCGGAAGATCGATCTCTACCAGTTCGCCGTAAGCCACGATGGTGCGCAGCGGCTCTCGCAGGTCGTGGCTGGCGGCGTACGTGAACTCTTCCATCTCGCGGTTGCGCTGAGACAGCACTGCAAGCGTGTGCTGCAGCTCCTCCGTTCGCTCGCGAACAGCCTGATTGAGGTGATTGGACGAAATCTCCAACTGCTCTGCCATCTGGTTGAACCCGGCCGCCAGCGCACCGATCTCATCATCGGAAGCAACCTCAGCCCGCCGCGTGAGGTCACCGCCACCGATCGCGTTTACGCTCTCGGAGAGCCTGGAAACGCCGGCCGCAAAACGCCGGCCGACCCCCGCGAGGACAATGAACGGCAGCACCAGCGCGAGCGGAGCGCACACCATCAAGACAGCGGCAAGAATGTCTCTCAGACTCTTTTCGTGCGCTTCGTCCACCCGGCGATGGGCACGGATTGCTTCGCTTACGTCCGCGAAAAGCAACTCCGCTGATTCCATGACCGCGGTTACGGATGCAAGGAGGTTCTCCAACCTGGCGCGTGCCAGGCGATAAGACTCTCCGGACCCGGCAGACTCAAGCTGCTGCACGACGGTCAGGATGGCGTTGCCCGCATCTAACAGTTGCTCGCGCACGGTTTCGATACTTGCCACGTGCTCTACGGACAGCACATCCGCATCGGTGAACTCGTCACTGCCTTCCATCAGCACCGACCGGGCTTCAACGAGGGTCGCGTAGCCCGACGTGTGATTTCCAAGGGCAATCTCCTGCAGCCCGGCCTGCATGTGCCGGAACCCGTCAAATTGGGCGCTCACGGCCTGCTGCAGCTCCAGCACCTCGCGCTCATGCCCTTCCTGATGATCTAGCTGCAACGCGACCACACCGATGACGATCGCAGCGGCGACCCAGATCATCTCGGCGATCACAAGTGTCAGCATGAACTGCCGACGAAGCGTTGCGGGTTTCAGCTTCATTTCCGGTCTACTGCCTTGGAACAATGCAACTGCGGTTCCTCAATATCTCCTGTCCTTGCGGTCCCAGCACAAAACGCAGGAACCGGTTGGTGGCGCCACGGGCGATACCGTTTGTCAGCAGAATCAGGGGTCGCTGAAGCGGGTACGTGCCGTTGCTGCATGTCTCGACAGAGGGCAGCACAGGCTCTTTCATTTCCGGGTTGTCTCCATCCAGGTACGGCACGACATGGACGCGCGTCCCCTGGGGCAGCAGCGCGAACTGCACGAACCCGATGGACCACTCATCAGCCAGCACCGCGTCCACGATGTCAGCCAACGCGCAGAACTTCACGCTCGGGTCAAACAACTCTCTCGCTTTGCGCGTGCGGGCAATCTCCGGGTCGATCACCTCGGCGAACGCCAATGCCGTTCCGCAGATGGCCGGGTTCGACCCCATCGCGTGTACAGGGTGGTTGGGCAACCCGTCACCCAACTCATTCCACGTCACCTTTTCACCGGCAAGGTAGACCGAACGCAGTTGAGCTCGTGTGAGGCAACCGACATCGGCCGCCCTGGCCGGATGTACCAGCAGCGCTACGGCGTCGTATGCAATCACGTGTAGCTTGGGATTGGTGCCGGACTCGCGCGCTTTGTCCAGCTCACTGGCGGCTGGCCGGCGTGCCATCGCGCCGATGGTGATTTCGCCGCTCTGCAACAGCTTCAGTCCCCAAGTGCTTCCCTGCCATGCACCCCACACACGACTCCCCCGGGGGGCGTCGGCGTCAAGTGGACTGGTCAGGGATTCGCTGCCGGGACCTTCCGGGTACACGAACCGGACATCCTCGTTTCCGGGCTCTTTCAGGAAGCCCTTCACAAGATCCGGTATCACATGGCCTACGGTCGATGCACCGTTGATGTGGATCGGCTGGTTGTCGTCCGAAGTCGCTGCCGCGCGACTATGCGAATGATCGTGGCAACTCGAAGCGAGAAGCACGCACGCAAGAAAGGAAAACAGCGGAACTCTACCCATGGGAAACCACCCGGTTGGTCGGACTGCGTGACGCGCCAGCCGCGCAGATGCGGTTGCGACCGGTTTTCTTTGCCTGGTACAGCGCCTTGTCGGCGGCTTCGATCAACTCGTCCGCCGAGGTGGTGGTGGCATCTACAGCAGAGACGCCGCCGCTGACCGTAACCTGCAAGAACTTTTCGCGGTGCGGAATCTGCAGCGCCTCAAGCTCCTGCCGGATGCGCTCGGCGATCACTACCGCGCTTTCGAGGCGGCACTGCGGCAGGATCAGGCAGATCTCCTCGCCACCGAAGCGGCCCGCAATATCGGTGTTTCGCAACCCGGAACGCACGAGCTCGGCGCAGCGGCGCAGCACTTCGTCGCCCGCAAGGTGGCCGTGCACGTCGTTCACGCTTTTGAAGTGGTCAAGGTCCAGCATGATGCACGCCAGCGGTGTGCCGTAGCGGCGGGCGCGGTTGACTTCGTCCTCAATCCGGCGGTGCAGGTAGTCCTTGACGAACAACCCGGTCAGGCCGTCGGTAAGGGCTTCCTTCAACGCCTTGCTCTGGCGCCGCTCTTTCTTGTACTCGGCGATCACATACTGAAGGCTGTCATCCAGCGCGCCGGTCGTCAGGTCGTCCTTGCACAGGTAGTCGCTGGCACCGTTGCGACGCGACGCCGCGGCAAGACGCTCGTCCCCCTGGCCGGTCAACAGCACGAACGGGAAGCGGTGCCCAAGCGAGCGCAGGCGCCGAATGCCTTCGACACCATCCACCGATCCCAGCCGGTAGTCCATGAACCCGATGTCGAACATCCTGCCTTCGCAGAGCAGCGACTCGGCTTCGTCGAGCGTGTTGACGCCCAGAAAAGACACCTGCCACTTGCCGCTTCGTTCGAGCGCGCGGCGCAGCAGGATGAGGTCTGTCGGGTTGTCATCAACAGCGAGTACGTTGATTGTGTCCGGCGGTGGCATCATCGATCTACTTCCCTGATTACTGACCGTGACGAGGAAGACGGGCGCGCTTCAACCAGAACTGGCCGAGTTCCTTCAGCAGCTCGCGGAACTCGTGAAACCCGTCCGGCTTCGGCAGGTAGGTGTTTGCTCCGCGGTCGTAGGATTCGCGGATGTCATTGGGGGCTTCCGAGGTGGTAAGCACAGCCACCGGGATGCTTTTCAGCGCGGGGTCAGCCTTGATTTCCGCCAGCACTTCAAGCCCGCCTTTGCGCGGCATGTTGAGGTCCAGCAGGATCAGGTCCGGCTGATCGCTGTCGTGCTCGTCGGTGGCCATGTGGCTCCTGAGGTACTCAAGCGCCTCCACACCGTCCGAGACGATGTCGAGATCGACTTCAAGCGCGCACGCTTCCAGCGCGCGCTGCGTGAGGCGCTGGTGTACGGGGCTGTCCTCAACCAGCAGGAACTTCATTTTTCTGGTTCTGGTTCTGGTCATAGGTCGGCCTCCAGTTCGCCGTCGTCGGTGGCGGGCAGCGTGAAGATGAATGCGCTGCCCTTGCCGGGTTCGGACTCGACGCGGATCGTTCCACCGTGCCGCTCAATGGTTTTCTTGCAGATTGCAAGGCCGATGCCCGAGCCTTCGTACTCGTGCTGGCCGTGCAGGCGCTTGAAGGCGCCGAAAATGCGGTCGTGGTACTCGGGGGCGATCCCGATGCCATTGTCCTGAATGTGGATCGCCCACATCTGGCCCTGCCGGCGAGCGAATACTTTCACGACAGCTCTGGCGCCCTTCGGTTGATACTTGATCGCGTTGCTGATCAGGTTCTGCATCACGCGCTCGATGTGCACCGGGTCGCCCTTGACCTCCGGCAGTTCTTCCGCCTCGACGGTCGCGCCGGTCTGCGAAATCTGGGTGTGCAGCGCCGCCTTCACCAGCGCGAATGAATCGCTCAGCGGCATCGGCTTGGCGTTGATCTCCTGCTTGCCGCTGCGCGACAGCGCCAGCAGGTCCTGCACCAGGCGGTTGAGGCGGGCAGCCGCCTCCTTGACCACCTTCATGTCCTCGGCGGCTGAGGCTTTGTCGTCGCGGGCAATATCGTCCTCCAGCAACTCGCAGAAGCTTGCGATGGTGCGCAGCGGCTCACGCAGGTCGTGGCTTGCCGCGTAGGTGAATTCCTCCATCTCGCGGTTGCTGTCCTGCAGCAGCTTGTTGGCTTCGTAGAGGGCGCGCTGGTGCTCTGCTCGCGCGTTCTCGATCTCGCGGGCAAGCGACACGTCTTCGATGATGCTCCAGACGAACTCCTCACCCAGGTCGTCACGCACGAGCACGCCGTTGGTAACGACCGGCACGCGCGTGCCGTCGAAGCGGATGATGTCCTTTTCAAGCGGCCCGTAGCTGCCGGTGTGCATCAGCGACCGCATCTTTTCTTCGTTGACGTGGGCAAACTCCGCCGGCACGAGGTCGAAGTGATTGCGCCCTTGCAGCTGCTCACGCGCGCACCCGACGATACTCAGGAACGCATCGTTCGCCTGGATGTAAGAACCGTCCATGCGGTGCAGGACAATGCCCAACGGGGCGCGCTCTACAAGAAGTCGCAGCTTCTGGCTGGACTCACGCTCTGCAAACTCCGCCTGCACACGGTCGGTGATGTCCTGCATTACGCCGCGCAGGCGGACCACGTGCCCGTTTTCCTTCTCGGGCTCGCCAACCACGTGCACCCACCTTCTGGCGCCGCCGAGTGTGCAGATTTCGGACTCGTAGGTCAGCGGGGCGCCGGTTTCGATCGCGCTGCGGATAAGCCGCGAGATTCGTTCGCGGTCAGCCCGCGGGTACACCAGCATGGCTTCGTCAAGGCTGACGGACATGGACGGGGGAGCGCCGACAATCTCGTTGGCCTGGGCAGAGAACGTCGGATGCATCGTGCGGGTGTCCAGTTCCCACCCGCCAACGCGGGCAATCCGCCCGGTCTCGCTGAGCAGTGCGAGCATTCGCTTCTGCTCGGTGATATCGCTGACCACGCCGATGTATCCGTCAAAGGTACCGTCCGGGGCCGTCTGCGGCAGCGCGCGCGTGTGCACCCAGCGCGATGAGCCGTCAGGCCGCTGCATGCGATACTCGGCGTCGAAAACTTCACGGGCACGCGTGCAGGCCTGCCAGCGCGCGACCACCGTGTCGCGGTCGTCGGAGTGAATCGTATTGACCCACCCGCTACCGTTGAATGTCTTTGTGGTAAGCCCGGAGGTTCGCGCGAGATACTCGTTCGCGTACACCGCAGCACCGTGCGCGTCCGACCGGAAGATTCCCACCGGGGCGAGACGCGCCAGCGCTTCAAACCTTCGGTGCGAGGCTTCAAGTTCCTGCTTGGCGATCACCTGGTCGGTGATGTCGTCCATGATGCCGATGAAGCTCTTGATGGTGCCGTGCTCGTCGGGCAGCGGCTCTGAAGTCTGGCGCACCCACCGGACGCTGCCGTCCTTGAGCAGCAGGCGATGCTCGCCGACAAAAGTCTTCCCCTGGAAAACCTTCGCGCGCCAGTTTTCCATCAGTGGCCCGAGGTCCTCGGGATGAATGATTTCCATCCAGCGCTGCCCGGCGGCCTCATCCAGCGTCAGCCCGCACATCTCCTGGAGCTTGCGGTTGGTAAACACGCCGCGGGCGTCACCAACGCTGTAGTAGATGCCTACCGGGGCGAGCCGTGCCACGGCCTCATAGCGTTTGTCGGATTGGGACAGCAGCGCCTGTTGCTCAACGCGCGTGCTGATATCGCGGCCCGAGGCATAGATGTGGCCGTCACGCATCGCGCAGTTCCACTCGGTGTGGAGGGCGCGCCCATCCTTGTGCAGCATGCGCATTGGGAACGCCGATACAGGGCGCCCCTGAACCAGCGATTCCACGGTGCTGTAGAACTGCTCAAGATCCTCGAGATGGATCAGGCGGTTTAGGCCAAGACTTTCAAGTTCGCCCTCGTCGTACCCGAGCGTCGCGCAGAATGCGGGATTGACCGCGAGCAGAGAGCCGTCCGGCTCCGCGATGCAGTTCATGTCGAGCGAGAGCTCGAAGAAGTCCGAAACGGGCAGAGTCGATGAACGAAAACCTGGCATCGCGATTCCACGCAAAGTACCTAAAACATAAAATATCACGATTACGGAAAAGTCGCAAGGCCTAAAGCGCCCGGACCGTGTTCCCCGCGATGCGGAGCGCGCTTGGAGCGCCTTGCATTGCTTCAAGGCGGATGGAGCCACCCTCCCCCGCCTTCCACATACCGGATTCGACGCGACGCACGCGCCCCCGCCCGCCGGAGATCTCGCCCTCATAGGTGAGGTAGATGCGCCGGTGGGCGGGCAGCTCGTTGAACGCCACTTCGGTCCCCGGGCTCAGCGGCCATTGCGGCAACTGAAGGGTTCGCAGGCGTTCCTGTCCCTCGACCTCCAGCAGCAGGTCAAAGTGCACCTCGCCACCGATGGTGTGCTCCAGCACAGCGTATTGCAGGCCCATGGGTTCACTATGCCGCTGCGCGCGCCGTGCAAAAGGGTAGGCTCATCCGTTGACGGCGCACGCGCCGGCCGCGAATCTCCAACCATGCGGCGCATCCTGTTGACCTTGCAGTACCACGGGCGTGACTTCTACGGGTGGCAGCGTCAGGGGCCGGACCGCTCGGTGCAGGCCGTCGTGGAGGCCGCTGTTGCGGATCTGGTCGGTCATGCGGTCAGTGTGCAGGCGGCTGGCCGCACCGACCGCGGCGTGCATGCCGAAGCGATGCCGGCGCACGTGGATGTTGACTCGCGTCTGCCGCCGCGCGAGTTGCTGATGGCAATCAACGTGCGGCTGCCGAAGGACGTGTCGGTGCAATCCGTGCGGGAAGCCGACCCTCGCTTTCACGCGCGCTTTGACGCGCTGTACAAGCACTATCGCTACACGCTGCTGCGCTCGCGCGCCCGCAGCCCGCTGCTTGGGGACCGCACGCACCTGGCGCCCCGCGAGCTTGACGTAGCCGCGATGCGCGCAGGCGCGGGGATGCTGATTGGCACCCACGACTTTGCCAGCTTTCAGACCAATCCCGACGAACCCGAGACGGCCGATGCACCGGAGTTGTCAGCCGACACCGTAGGGCCAGCCGCAATCGAGCACGGCGATTTCACTCCCCCACCGTGGCGCAAGTCGCGCCCCCAGGGGACAGTCCGCACCATCACGCGTTGCGAGGTCGTTGAAGACGGGAGCCTGCTGTACATCGAAGTGGTCGGAAACGGGTTCCTGCGGGGCATGGTACGCGCACTGGCGGGATCGCTGGTTGAGACCGGCCTCGGCAAGCAGCCCCCGGAATGGATCGCTTCTCTGTTGGACGCCAAAGACCGCCGCGCAGCCGGCGCGAACCTGCCGCCTCACGGACTGACGCTGAAATCGGTGAAGTATCCCGCCGAGCCGTTCGCCGGCAGAGCATCGTGGGATGCCCGGTCGGGTTGACACCCCCCTTGGGGC
>CAZNBU010000153.1:0-7679 GCA_964571035.1 uncultured Planctomycetaceae bacterium
CTTCCATGTACTGCGTGTAGTACGGGATCGGCTCAAGGATCTCGGTCGGGCCGATGTCGTACTCGTTCATGTTGTAGTAGACGATGGTGTACGTCACCTCAACGGCGTCGGTCACCAACTCGCGGTCAGCGTACTTCCACAGGTGCAGGCCGATGATGCGCGACCCGAACGCCTCGCTGTACCCCGCGCGCGACTTGGAGGCCTCAAGCTGGCTGTTGCCTTTCATCGCGCGCAATGAGTCGCGCGTGTGAACAGCTTCGGTCGGTACCGATCCCGTTTCAGCCCACGGCTGCTCCAGCGCCGAGTAGGCGCGCGTCGTGTTGCGGCCCGTACGGGAGTTCAACTCCTCGCTGGACCACATGCCTGGAAAGCGCGTTTCGTTCAGGTGCGCCAGCAGGATGTCGGCTGACGAAGCCGAGCGATACCCCTGCACCATCCCGCGCGCGTCCAGCCGGTGGTTCGACCAACCTGCTGCGACGGCAACCCGCACGTACCGGGCATCAAAGCCTGAATTGCGCACAACGGTGCCGGTACTACTGGTGGATGCCACGGTCACGAACTCGCGCACCGGGATGTCCACGCGGTTGGATTCGGTGCGTGACTGGTCGCGGCGGCCGGTGGTATCGCGTGTGGTGCCCTGGGCTTCAGGATCCTTGATCCATGAACCTTCGGCCGCGTCTTCGTTGGTGCCGGTATAGACCAGACCACGGTCTGTCCCGCACGCGGAAAGCGCGATGCCCACGGCAATCACAAACATGGCGGCAAGGTGCCGCATGGCAGACCCCCGTTTACGGCGCGAGGTATTCGGCGTTGCCGAAGTCGACCACTGCAATCACGGTGCCGTTGAGGCTGGCCTGCTCGATCAGCGCATCACGGGTGACGGAGTCGCCGTAGTCGTACACGCGCATCTGGGTGTCTTCGCCGGCGGTGCCACGGACGTTGACGTCGCGGTAGCGCTCGTAGATCACATAGGTGACGACCTTGTAGTCCTTGATCGCCTGCACGATGTCGCCGGTGATCTGCACGCGCACGACCGACATGCGGGTCAGCGCGGTGTGGTTGAAGACGTCCATCTTCCCGAAGAACTTCTGGCCGTTCCAGTCGAACATGAGCTTCTTGCCCATGTCGTTCGTGGAAAGCTCGAAGACGTCGGCGGTGGTGCCAACTTCGTCGCCTTCATCAATGTCGATGTTGGCGGTGCCGCTCGGCACCTTGAATTCGAATCGCATCGGCTTGCTGGAACCGCATCCGACAACGACCAGGGAAAGGGACAACAGCAGGACGCCGGTAAGGATCCGGGCCATGGTTCAACCTCCACGCTGCGGCGTAACTTTCAAAGCGAAGGGGGGAGTGATGCACGGTTTTAGCGTGTGATCCGGTCGCACGCAACAGCGCTCCGGGAGACCCGTTGCACACTTTCCGGCGCGGGCGATGCGGTTGAACTCGCCGCTCGAACCTTACATGCGACGAGGCCCCGGGTTGCCTGCCCGTTGCCAGATTTAGAAGCGCACAGTCGGAACCTACAACATATAGTAGGCGGCGGCCTGACCGCCGTTGAATTCCTGCCTTTACCTGCACCTACCGTCCGGCATTTTCTTGCAAAATGCTGCGTCGTCTGTCAGTATCTTTACAGATGGTTCGAACTGGCCCTCCCTTAAAGGCCGATTGATTATGGTATCCGACAACAAATCCACTGTCGCAGCCGGCGAACGCATCAAGCGGCTTCGCAGCTTTCGCGGGCTGACGTGTGCCGAGCTGGCCAAGCGCATTGGTTGTACCCGCCCCTACCTCAGTGCGGTCGAGAACGGCCGCTACCCGGTAAGCAGTAAGATCCTGCGCAAGCTAAGCCAGGCGCTGAACGTGACGCCCGACTTCTTCATTGCCACCGACGAGCCGAACCTTGAAGACACCGAGACCCTCACCCGCGACATGCTCAACCGCAAGATGGCAGAGCGTTCACGCGAGGCGGTTGCGGTGGGCGCGCGCGGCAACTCACGCGTGATCCCGATTGTCAGCGTAACTGCCGCGGGCCGCCCGCTGGCGGCGTTTGACGACTACCCGACCGGCACGGGCAGCGATTACATTGACTGCCCGCGCGACGTGACCGACGAGAACGCTTTCGCATTGCGGATTTCCGGCGACAGCATGGAGCCGAAGATCCCCGATGGCAGCACTGTCATCTGCGCGCCAAACATGATGCCGCGTGAAGGCAAGCCGGTGGTCGCCAAGCTCGAAAACGGCGACGTCACCTGCAAGGTCTACCAGCGGCGCGGCGAGAACGTCATCCTGCGGCCCGAAAACACCCAGTACGACGTGCAGATCTTCAGCGTGCGCGAGTTGCAGTGGGTCTACCCGGTGATGAAGGTGATCATCGACATGTACCATTGATGCGGCAGGCGCGCGCAAGACCCTACAGCCCGCCATACGGCGGGCTGTGAACTTCCGGAACTTCCCCTGTTATTCGCGGGTCGTTTCTTCCGTAATATAGAGGACAGGTTTTTCCTAAGAGGCCGTGCGGTGAAACAGCTCTTCTGGGCGATTTCGATGTTGGTGCTGCTGGCTGGCTGCGGCGGCCCGACGCCATCGCCGCCGGTTGTGCCGCCGCCTGCACCTTCCGGCACCGGTGGGGCGAGCACAGATGCATTCCCCGCCATCCGCAGCCTGTTCCCAATGGACCTCGATGGTTCACGCGTCCCAGACACCGCGCCGCACCCCTCGCTGCGCCGAATCGTCTTGCAGGCACCGGCCACCACTCCGGTCAGCATCCGCGCGGGCTCGCGGGATCTCAACTTCACACACACCAGGATCGAGCTTGCGGATGGCCGTGTCCTGCACGAGCTGACGCTTGAAAAGGAACTGGGCGACGTCAGCGCCACGCTGACAGCCGGCAGCTACTCGCTGTCGCTGAACGCCAACCCGGAGCCGACGAACATCCGGGCAGCCGATATCCGCCCCAACACGACCAACGCGCTCGCCGACGACGTCGCGCACGCGCGCAGCGCGCTGTTCCCCGGCGTCGATAAGGTCTCTTTGCTGTTGCGCGGGGCGCTGCCGCCGCTGGGCGGCGGGATTTCGCTTCGTTGCGGAGATGGCCGCGCTGTGCCGCTGGCGCTGTCCGTCTCCCCCGAAGGACTTGTCGCCACCGCGACCACAGCGTTGCGGCCGGACCGTGTGTACCACCTCGATGCGGGGCTGGACGCTACAACACCTTATGGCGCGCCAGCACGGCACTTCTTCAGCCTGCGCTGCGAGGGACCGAAAAATCGCCGCGCGATCAAGCTGCTGACAGCCGACCTGAACCGCGACGGCGAGCCCGAACTGCTCTGCCTGTACGCGGATGGCGCGGTCACTTCACTGGCTGACCCTACCCGCGCAGCTGAGTCGCTGTTGCCGGCAGGCGACGAATTAGGTGTGGACTTCGCCGCCGGCGACTTCAACGGCAACGGTTCAACGGCACTCGCCGTGCTGCTGCGCGCCAAAGACGGCGCGCGCCTGCTGCGTGTTGAGGCTCGCGTGCGCGCTACCGGCGCCCCGACATTTGCCATGAGCTCAGAGACTCTGCCGCTGGATTCGCCGGCTGCGGTTGCCGCCGCCGACTTTGACCGCGACGGCCGTGACGATCTGGCTGTGCTGGACGCCTTCGGCGACCTCATCGTTCGTTACTCCTCGCGCGCGCCGCAGAAGATCGCCGGGCTTGCGCCACGCGTGCTTGCAACCGGCTTGGTCTGCGCGGACTTCAACGGCGACGGCCGGCCCGACCTGTTTGTGCTGGGTGCCGACGGCAACAGCCGCGTGCTCGTGAACAGCGGCGGCGCGTTGCGCGAGCAGGGTGCCATCGCCCTGCCCACCAACAACGCCTCGCTCGCGGTTGCCGGCGACTTTGACGGCAACAACAGCATCGACCTGGTGTTCGCCGGGCGGCAGGACTACATCTCGCTGCTCCAGAATGCATCACCCACCGGGTTCCAGACGCCGCTGCGCAAAGCTGACGAAACGCGCCTTGCCGGCGCAGTCCTGTGCCGCGACGTCAACGGGGACAGCCGCTGCGACCGCATCGTGGCCCTGGAAGATGATGCGGGCGTGGCCGACGACATCGCACTGTTCCTGACCCGCAGCGGGGGCGAGCCGTACGACCCCAGCAGCAAGGACTACAGCGCCGCAGATGAACCCGACGCCGTGCTGCCGCTTGGGGCGCGGCTTGTGATCAACCACCTCGAGTTCTGGCGCGAACACCTGATGATCGCCAGCGACGCCGGCCTGCTGCTGCTGCGCGTGAACAACGAAGAACTTCCGCCCACCGTAGACTCGCCCGTCGGGTTCGTTCAGGCCTACACGCCGATGCCGCAGATCCCTTCGCCGCTGGCAGCCGCCGTGCAGGACCTCAACGATGACGGCCGGGCCGACATGGCAACGGTCGATCGCGACGGGCGGCTGCAGGTGTGGCTAGCGGGCGAAGACGGGCAGCCGTTCACCCTCGCGGGCGACGCGATTGAACTCGGCGGCAACGGCACGTTGCAGGCCATCGACTTTGACCGCGACAGGTTTCCGGACCTGCTGTTCATCCCCGACGACACGCGCGTTCGCCCGCGCCTGCTGCGGAACAACCGACAGGGCCGCTTCGGCGACGACGACACCGGTCTGCTGCCGACACCCCCCACCGGGTTGCGCGGCGCACCTGCGCTTGGCGACTTTGACCGCGACGGAGACCTTGACGTGTTCTGGCCCAGCCCGCTCGGGCGCGTGCAGTTCAACGAAGGCACCGGGCGCTGGCGCGAGAACCGCGAAGAAATGGAAGTGCGCGACGACCGCGGCCTGCGCCTTCAGTTCAGCGGTGAGCTGTGCTGCGCCGATTTCACCCGCGATGGCATCGCCGACATCGTGGCGGTGATGCAACCGGGCGAAGTCGGGCCGCAGTACCTCGTGCTGTGGGCAGGCACCGGCAGCGCCGACGCGGCGCCGTTTCGCGCGATCGTCACCACTACGCTGACCGGGCGGTTCTTCGGCCTTGCCCCGGCGGACTTTTCCGCCGACGGGCTGCTGGACCTCGCGCTGGGGTACGCGCCTGAGAATGCCGAGCCCAGGCTCAGCCTGCTGCGCCTGCGCAACGACCTGACCTTTGAGTTGTTTGAAGGCTCGCCCAAATCCAAGGGTACGCTGCTTGATCTCGCGATGGACGACATGGATCGCGACGGTGACCTTGACCTGATCAGCACCGAGCGCGTGGGCGACACCACCGCGACCACACTGTGGGTCAACGACGGGCGCGGCCGGTTCTTTGAAGCGGGCGAGGCGCAAGAGTCTCTGCTGCGCGCGCTGGATGGGTTTGCGGCGGTCAACCTGTCGCTGGCGGACTTCACCGGCGACGGCCGCCCCGACCTGCTTGCCATTGACGCCGACGGCAATGTCGTCATCGTGCGCTCAACGCTGCCGTGAGCACGCATCCCGAAATCATCGCCGCCGATATCGGCAACTCCAGCATGACGCTGTGTCGCATGCGCGGGCTGGAGGTGTTGGACACCATTGACGCCTCAAGCCGGGCCGGCGTTGTAGAGGTCGCAACCGCGATCAAGAACGCGCCACGCGATCTACCGCTGGTGATCGCCAGTGTGAACCCGCGCGGGCTGGCGACACTGGAGCAAGCCTGGGGCAAGCCCGCCTACGCGCTGGGCCGCGACGGCCACGTGCCGATCGAGAACCGTACGCGCACTCCTGAGCAGGCTGGGCAGGACCGGCTTTGCAACGCGCTGGCGGCAAAGCAGCGCGCCGGCGGCGAAGCGGTTGTGATCGACTTCGGGTCGGCGATCACGCTCGACGTGGTGAAAGGCGGCGCCTACGTCGGCGGGGCCATCGCGCCCGGCATCGGCCTGGCGATGGAAGCGCTGCACCAGAAGACCGCGATGCTGCCGCTGGTGGAGATCGGCAAATCAAAGCCGCCGGTGATCGGCAACGACACGGTCAGCGCCATCCAGTCCGGCGTGTACTACGGGTACATCGGCCTCGTACGCAACCTGCTGGCGGAGGTCCTGAAGACGTTTGCCAACAAGCCGCGTGTGATAGCCACGGGCGGATACGGCGCACACCTTGCGCCGGAGATCGACGGCGTAGATGAAGTCGCGCCTGAGTTGACACACGAAGGCATTGCTCTGGCATGGCAATCCCTTCTAGGCGGGCTGGACCCGCGCTAGCATCGGCCGTTCTTGGAAACATCTAATGGGACTCGAAGGCAACCATTCCTCCAGTTCTCCCGAGCACCAACTGGAACCTCTGTCGAGTCCGACAAACGGCGTGCCGTTCCGCTATCCCGCGCCAAAGAAGGGAATACCCGGGTGGGCGTGGGCCTTGCTGATTGCCGGACTACTGGTGATCGCGGTGATGGTGCTGGGAGTCCTTGGCACCTTCGGGTTTGTGTTACTCTTAGACAAGCCGGATGTAGCGAGGTGGCACAAGGCCGAGGCACAACTCCGGGAGATTGAGAAGGCGCTGGACATCTACTACCTGACAGGGGATGCGGGCTATCCGCAGGGACTATCGGAATTGGAGCCGCGCTTCTTTCCAAACGGGGTACCGGTGAATCCATACACTCGGCGGCCGTACGACTACGAGCGATTCGGGTTCGGCCCGGACTCCGGATACAGGCTCACATTTCTTGGCAAAGACGGAGTCGTTGGCGGGGTTGGCCCGCCCGACGAGGACATTGTAATCCAGACCCACGCGAACTTACCCGCACCGCGCGACGGCGAACGAAGGTTCCGCTAGGCAATTCCTGCTTCTGCTACTCTCTTCGCGACGCTATCATCCGCCGCGGAGATGACCCATGGAACCGCAGCAACCCGCCAATCGTCCCAACACTCCTGCCGGTTACGGGCAGCCGCAGCAAGGGGCACCCCAGTACGGCGCGCAGCCTCAAGGAAACTACGGCCAACCGGGCATGGCTCCGCCGCCCTATCCTCAGTATCCGCCGCCGAAGAAGGGCCTTCCCTGGTGGGCTTGGTTGCTGATTGTTGGTGGCATCGGGTTTGTGTGCCTGATGATCCTGGGCATTCTTGCACTTGCAGCTATTCCGCTGATCACCTCCAACACGCGCGATGCACGCCGTGCGGAAGGCGAGCAGATACTGGGGTCGATGAAGAATCGGGCCCGCGTTACATACGCCAAGACTGCTATGGCGCCCGTCACACTCACAGGTGACACGTCAAGCGGCGGATGCATGGTCAACCCTTCCGAACTCCAGGGGCAGTACTACTCAGCCATAGACAGAGTGGATTCCCCTAGTTCCCGCGAAGGAACCGTTCACGCAATGCCCAATACTTCCCCTGGGCGCCAAGGCGTTGCCAGCGACGGCCACGGTGAACTTACGTTCGCCTGGGCAGGCAGCATGGGCGAACAGATCGTCTGGCGCTGACCTATTGTCCTTTCAGCCCATTCGGCAGCGGCACTACGCCCGCGCTTTCGACGTCGATTTCGCGCACGACTTCATTGTAGCTGATGCACGCGATGCCCGGCTGAATCGCTTCAGCCACCTTGCGCACGTGCGAACGAATCTGCGGGCCGCACAGGATGACCGGGTTGTGCCCGGCGCCGATCAGCTTCTCCAGCTCGGCGCTAATTGAGCGCGAGATCGCGGTGATGGCGTCCGGCGCGAGGCGCAGGTAGCTGCCGCCCTCGCTGCGTTCGATGCC
>CAZNBU010000154.1:0-7523 GCA_964571035.1 uncultured Planctomycetaceae bacterium
TGTACTCGCCCGGCATCTCGTAGATCGGCACTGCTACTCTGGTGTCCACGCCCAGGTCTTCATCCTGCTGCCAGTTCTTCAGCCAGTTGGCGGCTAGGGCGCGGACTTCCACCTGGTTGCTCAACTCGCCTTTCAGCAACTCGGGTTTCAGCCCGATGTCCTCGCAACTCACGAGATACAGGCCATAGAACAGCAGGCGCATGTTCTCCAGCTCGTCACCTAGCGCATACTCGCGGCGGCCCCCTTCGCGGTACCCGTTGAGCGTGTTCAAGTCGGGCACGTGCGCTGCCAGCAGGTCGCGCGCGAAGGTGTAGCTGCGCGCGATGCGCAGGTAGTACGTGGCGTTCGGCTCACAGCGCAGGCGCGGTTTGATCTCGCCCGAGGGCGGCGCGGCGCTGCCGGCGGCCATCGCCCCCTGCCGAATGTGCGTCTCGCGCGTCTTGGTGACCGCGGCTTTGAACGCCTCCAGCATGCGCAGCTTGTACTTCTTGGTCAGCAGCAGCTTTTCGTTCTCACGCCCGCGCTCTGGCAGCAGGAAGGTCTCTAGCGCGTAGATCTGGTGTTCGTACCAACCCGCGTTCGGCCGCGGCTTGAGGTCCACTCGGCCGTCGCGGATCGCCTTGATGAAGTCGCGCATCAGGTCAGCGCCCGGCGGGATGCCCATCGGGTACAGCCGCTCAAACAACGCCGCCTCACGCGAGTCACTATAAGGAAGAAAGTGAACCGTCATGCGGCCCACACCGGCTTGCTCAGCCAGCTCAGAAAGTGGGCGGCCGTCGTTGGCGGGGTCCACCAGCGGCGCGAAGCTCAGCGCGTTGAACGGGTTGGTCAGGCCCGAGTACAGGTCCAAGAACCGCCGGTACTCATCCGCCCACCCGCGCAGCGCGCGCGCAATCGCGTTGGGGATGCCGACGCGGTCACGAAACGGCTGTTGCAGGTAGCGCAGCATCTGGAACGCGCGCTTGAGGTCCTCGGTCCACGTGTAGAACCCCACCGGCTCGGCGCGTTCCTGCATGGCCAGAAAGTCTTCCATGAGGCGCTTGGCGTGCGCCGGGCGGCGCGACTGCTCGTCAGGGCTGATCAAACCGCCGATCTCCAGGCTGGCCCACAGCCAGGCGTGCGGCTCGCCGGTGGGGTCCAGCTCCGCCATCACCTGGCGGATGAGCCGCTCAAGGCTGCGCACCCCTTCGTCGGCGTTGCGCACAGCCCAGGTGTCGATGGCAGCGTACAGGCCGTCGTCGAACTGCTTGGCTTTGCCGCCGATCAGGTTGACGGAGGGCAGCACCTCGTACCCCGCGTTTCGCAAGGCGACGGCGGCTGCGGCGTAGCTTGGATACAGGCGGAAGAAGCCTTCGGCATCGCGGTCGTCGCGCAGGTCGGGCACGTCGAGGCGGATCACCGCCGCGGAGAGGTTGAGCTGCCAGGGGTTGTCCTTGGGGCCGAACGGGCGGGAATCTATGAGATCAGGGTCAAAGGCCGGGTTCTTGTCTTCAAGGCGGTCGTCCTTGAGCAGGTCTTCGACCTTGGCGGGCTCGACCTCGGTCTTTTCGATGGTGTCGAAGGTCAGCCCCGCTGACTTGGCGAAGATCACGATCGCGACCAGCCCCAGCAGCAGGACGCCCACGCCGATGCCGATTTTCGCGCCACGGCCCATGGCCTCGATTATAGAGCGATATGCCGGGTAGGGCGAGAAAACACCGCCAATCGGCACACATCGCACAGAGACGCTGGACGATGCGCGGGGGATTGGCAAACTCTGCGGGCCTATAGCGAGAAACGGAGAAAACGATGCGGATCATGCTTGGACTGCTGTGCCTGTGCCTTCTGCTTGTGGGATGCGGCGGCCTGCCGCAGCCCAAGATTGACGGACGCACGCCGCGCGCCGACCAGACCCTGGTGCGCGTGGCGATTATCGCCACCAACTATGACGAGGCCTGGGATCAGGAAAACGTGCGCCTGGTCTGCGAGCAGGAATGGCTGAACGACAACGACGTCGCGGAAAAGCGCGAGCCGGTGTTCGAGCAGCGCTTTGACGCCAAACAGGGCGTCAACCGCGGCAGCCTTACCATGAAGGAAATGGACGGCGACTCCACCCGCTGGGTGCGCCTCGCGTTCTCGATTGTCAGCGGCGAAAATGAAGCCACGCGCAACGTAAGCGCGGGCACCACCGTTGACTGGAAGGTCTCCAGCGACATCGCGCAGAAGGACGCCGCGTTCGTCGCCTACATCAGCCGCAAGGCGCGCAACGCCTACGCGATCGACGCGCTGTACGCAATGGATCCTGCTACGGGCGCGATTGAGCAGGTTCTGCCCCGCGAATAGCTTGTGTGTCGGGGGCCCAATCGACACGCCCGGGTTCGCCCGGGCGTGTCACTTTTTGACGACCTTGCCGTGCGCCCACGTGAACGGGCTGCGCGCGCTCAGCGAGATGTTGGCGCCGGCGAGGTGCGGCTCGTTCTCGCCGTGCAGATTCAGGCCCCACAGGTTGGCGCGGAAGGTGTCCGGCAGCTTGCCCTCGCCGAAGACAGCCGTCAGCGGCAGCGCGTATTCGAACGTCATCCAGTTGCCCTTGGCTTCCCCTTTGACCTTTAGGCTTTCGACCGGGGCAAGCTTGCCCTTCTTGGGGTCAAAGCTCCAGGCGTCTAACCCGGTGATGCCGTTGTCGGCGAGCCACAGAAAACGCTCCTCGCCCGTGAGAAAGTCGTCGTCGCCCTTGCCGAACATCAGCATCGCGCCGGTGCCCAGGCGCGACCCCTGCTCATTGCTGCTGGTGAACGTGCCGGTGTAGCGCAGCTTGCCCGCGACCATCAGCCAGGCGTCGGAAATCATCCAGCGCACGGATTCGCCTTCAGCGGCGTCGGTCAGCGGCAGCGTAAACGCGCCGCCCTTCCAGGCGTCGCCGGTGCCGTCGGGCTCGTACTTTGCAGCCTCCATCGGCAGCTCAACGTCAACGCGCGGCGGCAGGGCGTCGGCGACGCCGCGCTTGAGGTAGTCACCGATGGCGTACACGTCGCGTTGTTCGTTGGTGAACACCAGGCGCCCGTCGTGCAGGCACAGCGCCTCGCACTGGTTGGCGTGGATGCGGGTGCTGGAGGCGGGCTTGCCCTCAAGCTTGTCGGCTGCGTAGACGAACACGCGGGCGTAGCTTAGCAGCACGACGCTGGCGCCGTCGCAGTCGCCGGCTGTGATCAACGCGCGTTCGCCAACGTCGAGCTTGCTGACCAGCTCGCCGGTGTTGGTCTTGCCTTCTTCCAGCGTGTTCCAACGGTAGACGCCGGTGAATTCTTCGCCGCGCCGCTTGATCACGATGTGCAGTTTGCCGCCGATGGTGAAGGCGGCTTCGGCGTCGTGCATCCCGTCGGGGTAGGCAATCGGATAGGTGGCGGCGAGCGTGAGCTTTCCCTTGTCGTGCTTCACACGGTACAGGGCCAGGTCGTCGCGCTTGCGGGTGTTGTCGCCAATGTCGCACGCCAGCAGGTCGCCCTCGCAGGTGGTGATGTCTTCCCAGTCCACGGCTTTGGCGCCGGGCACTTCGAGCTTCTGGGCGGCTTTGAAGTCAAGCGTTTCGCTGCGGTACAGGTTGGGGCCGTCGCCGGAATCGTTGTGCGCCCACCAAGCCCCGTGCCACCACTGGATGCCGCTGCATTCGCCAAGGTCAGGGTGCGCAAGGCGCGCAGTCGGTTTAAGCGTGCCCTTGCCGTCTTTCAGTTCCGACAGCGAATCTACAGGCGCATCCTGCGCCCCCGCACCCACAAACAGCAACACCAGCACGAGCGCAGCAATCAACGTTCTCATGGAATCACCTCGGCCGGATACTACTTGCAATGCGGTCTCACGCTAAGGCGCGAAGTCGCCAAGAAAGCAATTGAACAGGACGGGCAGGCCCTTCAGGACGCCCTGCTTGTCCTGGCTGTCCTGCCCGTCCTGTTCACCCCTAGGCTTCCGGAAAACGAAAACGGGTCATGCGCTTGGCTATGACCCGTCTTCTTTTCAGCAAACCGAAAGGTGCCGCTGCGCTGAACAGTTTGTGCACCCTTTAGTGTCAGGTGGGTGGCCTCCGCCCTGCGTCACCCATCCCCCTGCATCAGAGAAGGAGGGCTTGAATTTCGCAGGACGAGGTGGGCCTCCCCGTGCACGTTCATCGGCGCCGCAAACTTTATCGTCAGGCTGGCGCACACCCCAGTAAGCGCAGCCATTGTAAGCGCCCCCCAACCCCGGGCAAGAGCACCCGGGCCTTCGCGTATCGGTTACTCGCTTGACGGCGATGCAACCTTGCATACCCGCTTGGTGGCGGTTCGCTTGCAACCTCTCTTCATTTTGGGAGACTGACTTTCCCCTTGCATTAGCCCTTTCGCGCGGCGGTGTTCCATGCCTGTGCAGCGACAACTGTCCTATCGCCGCGGGTTCACGCTGGTTGAGCTGCTGGTCGTGGTATCGATCCTGCTGCTGGCTGTGCTGGTGTTCGCCACTTTCGCCGGCCGCGCGCTGGTCGGCCCATCCATTGAGCGCCATGCCGCCACCATCAAGGGCATGACCACCGGGCTGCGGCAAGCCGCCTCCACGCGGCAGGTGCATGTCGAGATGGTGTTCGACTACCGGCGCGACCAGGTGATTTCGCTGTCGCGCCGGCGGCTTGCGACGTTTTCGTTCGATACCGGCCCCGGCGGATCGGCTTTCAGTGTCGGCAGCGGCAACGTGATTGCCAACGCTTCGCAGGGGGCGGCGCCGCAAAGCGACCGCGCCATGCTGCTGCGCGACGGCGACGCGCTTGAACTTGACCGGCCGGAGGCGCGCTTCACCATCCCGTGGATGCCGCAATTCGAAACCGGCGGCGACTACGAAGGCATCGCGATGACCTTCGACTTTTTCCCATTTGACTCGCTGCCGCCGGGCCAGACACTGCCACTGGTGCGGATGGGCTCGGCCGTCACGCTGAACGTCGTGGAGGCGCGGGCGAATGCGTTGCGGCTGGGGCTTACGTCTTCAGGCGTGACTGTCGAAACAGACACTTGGATCGCGCTCAACCGCTGGGCCACGGTCGAGCTTGCTGTCAGCGCGTACGGTGTAACGCTTTACGTGGACGGCCGTCTCAGTGCCGCCAAGCTGCCCCCGGACTTTCGCCCCGCGTCGGTGCGCGACGCGAACATCGAAATCGGCGGCGTGCCGTGCCGCATCGACAACTTTGACGTCATGGGGCTTGTGGCTGGGCAGGTGCTTGAGCTGGAGGGGACGCACCTGATCGCGCGGGGCGTGGACCCTATGCTCGAAGTAACTATGCAAGCCGAAGCGATCTACGACATTGAGGCTGCCAGCGGGCCCGTCACCGGCCCGGATGCTGAGCCGTCGGCGCCCGTCGCGGGCCTGCCGCGCGTGCCGCCGCCGGGGCTGGTGCACGTGTACTTTGACGGGTCCGGCAAGCTTGACCCCGCGCGGCACCCCGGCGCGGTGGAGGTGCATATGGTCAGCGGCGAGCCGGGCGAGATGAAGCGTGTGAAGCTTACGTTTCACCCGCTTGGCATGGTTACGAGTGATGTAGTGGAGCGGTTTGAATGGGAGCAGGACCCGGTGGGGACGGGCGGCATGAATGGCAACAGCAAATGACCAATAACCAATATCCAATAACCAATGCAGGCTGCGCGCGGCAGTATCGCCGGGCCATTGGTTATTGGTTATTGGTTATTGGTAATTCGCTGTTCGATCCGCACTTCAGCCTGCATTGCAATACAGCCGCGCGCCGCCACAAACGCGGCGCAGCCATGATGATGGTGATGATCGTGCTGTCGCTGCTGCTGATCCTCGCGGTCAGCTTCGCGTTTCTGATGTCCCAGCAGGAGGGCGCGAGCGTCGCCGCGCTGGGGCATGAGCAGACGCGCATCACCACGCGCACCGGCGCGGACCACGCCTACGCCATGCTGACGTACGGCAACCGGCTGAACGAGTATGCGTACTGGTGGAACCCGGACCCCGACCGCCAGGCGCCTGCGGCGGGGTACGAGGACCCGTATCTGGACGCGTACTGGGAGCACGACGTCAGTCTCAAGCGCGACTTCGAAGGCCCCGACGCCAAGTTCATCGGCATGACCGGTCCGGACGGCCCGCTGTTTCCGGTCAGTGATCCGCGCCGCTTTGTGCAGGGGCTGAACATCACCGATGAAACCGGCAAGCTGAACCTGAACTTCAGCTCGATCGGCGCGCTGTCCAACATGCTTGGCGCCGGGTTCGTGGTGGGCGAGGTGATGTCCGAAGGCGGCGTCTACCCACAGGTCAACCTGGTGGACGCGTCATTCCTGGACCCTTACGACAATGGCGGCCGCACCGGCAGCTACATCGTGATCGACAGCCACTTGTTCAAGTACGCGTCGCGTCGCGGCAACGCGCTGTTTGAGGTCACGCCGAACCCAGTCTACAACGGCATCGGGGGCGTGAACGCGATCTTCAACTGGTGGTCGCCGTCGCGGCAGATCACCAACGGCCAGTACGTCACCACACCCACGCCCTACAAGATCATGCTCTACCGCCTGCTGCGCGGCAGCGGCGGCACGCCCGCGTGGTTCAATCATGTCGGCGACGTGCGCCGGATTGCCGAGCTGCCGCGCCTGTTCAACCCGGACCCGAACCTCGGCCCCGAGGTGATGGGGTTGCGCCTTGACGGTTGGCCCGAGGGCATCGATCCCGTCACCTACCAGGTGCTGGAAGAGAAGGCGACCGCAATCTGCCCCGCGCCGCGCTTTGACGGCGGGTGGTTCTATCCCAGCGTGGTCACATTCGGCGAGATGACGCGCGAGGGCGAAAGCGGCCTGGAAGTGCTGACGGTGCGCTACGACCACCGGCAGGCCTTCCAGAGCGACTACTATGAACCCGCCGACCCGCGCGTTGCGGCGCCGGGGTACGGGCGCGACAGCCTGGTGCGGCTGCGCAACGCGCGCGGCGAGATGTTCCTGGGATGGATCCTGTCGGGCGGGCGCGGCTCGGCGCAGATCGTGGTGGCCGAGCCTCGCGATCTCGACATCACAGAAGGCTGGATCATCGAAATTGCTGAGCGCGCGTCAGTGAACATCAATACAGCCAACTTCGAAACGCTGGTGGCGCTGTTTCACGGCGTAGGCCCGCGCGGGCAGGACGGGCCGGGGCCGCTGGACCTGAACGACGCGCGGCGCATCGCGGAGTGGATCCTGGCGTTCCGCTACGAGCAAACCACCGACGGGTGGCTGCCCTCGCATGGCGACCCGGTGTTCAAGAACCTGAACGACCTGAACTCGGCGCTGAATCACCTGAAGGACACCGAAAACCCGCCGATCTTCAGTGAACAGATCGCCGTCGTTCTGGCGCAGCAGTTGTACCCGTACTCCCCGATCGGCGCGCACATCACCTTTCCGATTCGCTTCGACGGCATGGACGCGTGGATGGTGGACGCCTACGCCACCAGCTATCAGCCGGCGGGCGGCACCCGCGCCCGCAACGCGCTGCGCGAGTGGGCGCTGGTGGGCAACGACGCCGACACCACGCTGCACTGGCGGCTTCAC
>CAZNBU010000155.1:0-7463 GCA_964571035.1 uncultured Planctomycetaceae bacterium
CGATGTGGTGCTTGTCGTCGCAGTCGTGGTGCACGGTCCAGACCGCGAAGAACCCGGTGCCGCACTGGCCAAGCCACATGGTCGCGACGAACAGGCCGACCCACCACTGGCCCAAGCCGAAGGTGATCCACGCGGCGATGGCGTACCAGACCACGTTGCCGATCAGCTCAGCGTAGACCCAGCGGAGCTGGTTCGGCTTGCCGGTGCGCAGGGCGAACATGTGCAGCTTGTAGGGGAAGTAGGGCCCGACCAGCATCGCCTGCCACCACTTGAGTTTGGCTGTGAACCCCTCGACGTCTTCGTCGGTGAGGTTGTGGCGATGGTGGTGCAGGTGGTTGATCTGCACGGCGTGCATGCTGCCGGTCATCACAATACTAAGGAAGAACATCAGCAGATCGCACCCGCGGCGCGACACGCCGACCGCGTAGTGGTAGGCGTTGTGAGTCTGTCGCAGCCCCGTGAGGAACAGGTAGAAGCTGCACCCCAGCGCGGGCACGGTCCACCACCACGAGCCCGTCGCCTGCACCAGCCAGAAGAAGCCCAGCGACGCCGCGATCCACGGAAAGCTCAGCGTGACTTCGACAAACGCCTGCCAGCGCGAGACTTTGACGAGGTCGCGCCATTCGACGGCTTTGACGCGTGGGTCCTTGGTGATGTGGTAGCCCTCGTCGCCGGGCAGGGCGGAGAGCGGCATCGGCACTTCCATGCCGGAGACTTCGTCTTCGGTGGGCAGCTCGCCGCTGGCGTGGACGGTCAGGTCCTCAGGGCGCGTGGTTGTCTGCTGGACTGGCTCAAGCGCTGCTTCTGCGGTCGGCGACACGATGCTCCCTTTCCACCCTCGCGCCGGCAGATTAGCGCATCGCTGCGGCGCGGTAAACTACGTTGCTCGGCTACTTTGTGAGGACGGTGAACTTGCTGCCGTCGCGCGATACGCGAAACGCCACGCCAAGAAGGGGTGATGTGACGTACCCGTCTTTGTCGGCCGGTGGGTTCTGGTAAACGCCGTCCTTGGGGCCGACGTTGATCGCGACGGCGCCGGTCTGCGGGTCGGCGATCCAGTACTCGGGCACGCCTGCTTCGGCGTAGGCGTCGCGCTTGGGGCCCATGTCGATGGACGAGTTGCTGGGCGACAGCGCCTCCACAAGCAGCAGCGGAACGGTCTCCAGCGGCGCCCGCGCGACATCGACCTTGCGTGGATCGACTACGACAACATCGGGGCGAACGTAGCTGAGGGCTGCCGGGAGCAGGACGTCGACATCTGTGTAGACGTCCGTCCCTTTGCGGTTCGACAACGTCTCCTCAATGAAGTTCGCGAGCACGCGGCCAAGCTTCTGATGCGGCGGAGACGGAGATGGCGACAAGACGGGTACCTCCCAGATCAGTTCCCAACGGGATTCGTCCGGCCACGGAAAGGCCGTGAACTCCGCCAGCGTCATGTGCTCGGGCACGTTGCGCACGGTGCCATCATCCAGCGTCACCTGGGATGGCGTGTCCTTCGAATAGGGCTTGGTCAAGGGCATTGCGGCTCCTGTGCCATTGTACCCGGCAGTCTGTTTCCGGCAAAGGCTGGAGGCGGCGCTAGAACTCTTCCTCTTTAACCTCGCGCTTTTCGGGCTTGGGTGGCTCGGGTTTTGGGTTGTCCTTCACCAGGTCGTACAGGATCTTGAGCCCGGCTTCCTTAATGGTGTCCACGCCCGCCGCGTACGGCACGTTGTCCTTTACAGGGTGCGTGGGCTCGACCGGGTTGCCTTCAAGCTCGACGTTGCCGTAGGCGAGGTTGCGCACGTTGGCGGCTGGGTAGATCAGGTAGCTGCCGTCGGGCAGCTTTGAGAAGTTGCTGCCCAGCACCGCGCCCGGCGTGCTTTCACCCACCACCGGCCCGATGTTCAGCCATTTCCAGTTGTGGGCGTAGACTTCCTTGGCGCTGCGCGATCCGCTGTCCTGCAAGGCGACCACCGGCCGCTCCCACTTGGGCATGTTGTACTGCACCGGCGGCTGTGCGCGCCCGCGTCGCATCGGCGGCGGCTCGCCGAACGGTGCAAAGCACGCGTTCATCACGATGGGGCTGCCGCCGCGGCCGCGCAGGTCGATGATCACGCCGTCGCACAGTTCCCACTGGTCCTCGATCGCCTTCTTCAGCGCGACCGCCATGTTCTCGTGCAGGAAGTGCCAGAAGCGGATGTACCCGAACTTGCGACCCTCGTGCTCGATGATCGTTACGCTGTTGGCTGTAGCGCGGATCATGTTGATCTCGGCGGGTTTGACGGTGATCGACAGTGTTTTGTCCGCATCGGCTTCCCGCTTCACTTCGACCACGAGGTCGGCGTTGTCCGCCGGGTTGCGCAGGAAGAAGTGGGGGAGTTGGTTGGGCAGGCCCGGGTCGCCGCCTGCATCGATCAGCAGCCCGGATTCCGCGGGGGCCGCGCCGTTGAGCCTCATCACGCGGTCGCCGCGTTTGATGCCGGCTTTGTCCGCGGCGCTGCCTTCCAGTATGCCGGTCACGAAGTACTCGCCCGGGCGCAGCTCGGTGATGTCGAAGCCAGCCTGCCGGCGCAGCGAGTTGTCCATCTCGGGCGCGAAGTGGTTCTCGTACGCTTCCCCCTCGATCACGCTGAGGTGGCTGACCTTGAAGGTGCCCAGCATCTCGCGCAGCACGTTGTGCAGGTCTTCGCCCGGCTTGGCGTCGGCGGAGCGTTTCAGCCATTGCGCGCGCATCTGCTTGAGGTCTTTGCCGCCGTGGTCGCGGTCGTAAAAACGCCGGCGAATCGTTTCCAGAATGCTGTCGAGTACGGCAACGTTTGCCTTCTGGTCTTCAGTGAAGGCGTTTTCGTCAACCTCGACCGGCTTCTTGTCGTCGGGTGCGTCCTGCGCAACGACCGGCGCAAACACAGTCCATGACAATGCCA
Source organism: uncultured Planctomycetaceae bacterium (assembly GCA_964571035.1). Classification (GTDB taxonomy): domain Bacteria; phylum Planctomycetota; class UBA8742; order UBA2392; family UBA2392; genus JADJRK01. The sequence goes on from CAZNBU010000155.1 coordinate 2,907, forward strand.
ACAGCAGCAAGAGAAGAGGCAACCGGGTTTTCATGCCGTGTCTTTCGTTCAAACTCCGTGTTCAACCACCAGTGGCGTTGACGCGCGCACTCCCGCCTATAAATACGGATTAGACGCTGACCGGAGCCAATCCGCCATGAACTTTTCCCTCACCGAGGTCAACCGCTTTTTCGCAGGCGCCGAGTACATGGACGCCAAGCCCACCTGGAAGCCCTTCATGAAGAAGGGCACGCCCCCCAAGTGGTGCCGCGACCGCGAAGTGGACGTGCGCCACATCAAGCTGGAAATCATCCCCGAGTTCGAACGCAAGGCGATCCGCGGCGTCGCGACACTGATCGTCGCCCCTATTAATGAAGGAACGAAACACCTCGCGCTCGACGCCTGCGAGATGACCATCGCGGAAGTCGAGGTGGACGGCAAGAAGACGAAGTTCACCCACGACGGCGAAGTGCTCACGGTAAGCTTCGGCCGCGAGCTTGTGCCCGACAAAGGCGTGGCGATCGCGGTCGCGTACACGGCGTTCCCCCGCCGCGGCGCGTACTTCGTCGGGCCCAGCAGCGACTACCCCGACAAGCACCTCGAGTTCTGGACACAGGGCCAGGATGAGGACTCCCGCTACTGGTTCCCCTGCTTCGACTACCCCAATGAGAAAGCCACCAGCGAGATCATCGTCCATGTCCCCAAGGGCATGACCAGCCTTTCCAACGGCAAGCTGCTCAGCACCAAGAAGAAGGGCGACGTTGAGCTGCACCACTGGAAGCACGACGTGCCGCACGTGGCGTACCTGATCACGCTTGTGGTCGGCGACTTCGTGAAGGTGAGCAAAGAGTGGGACGGCATCCCGGTCGATTACTACGTCGCGCCCGGCTGCGAAGAGGACGGCGAGCGCGCATTCGGCCGCACGCCCGAGATGGTCAAGTTCTTCAGCGAGAAGACCGGGTTGCGCTATCCGTACGCGAAGTACGCGCAAGTCGCCGTGGAAGACTTCATCTTCGGCGGCATGGAGAACACCACCGCAACAACCCAGACCGCGCTGACCCTGCACGACGAAACCGCGCACCTCGACTTCAGCTCTGAGCCGCTGGTCAGCCACGAACTCGCACACCAGTGGTTCGGCGACTACCTGACGTGCCGCGACTGGTCGCACGCCTGGCTGAACGAGAGCTTTGCCACCTACTTCGAAGCCATGTGGTGGGAGCACGCCCACGGCGACGACGAGTTCAAGTACTACCTCGACGCCGACTGGAAAGCCTACCTCGCCGAAGACAAGGGCGCGTACCGCCGCGCGATCCAGACCAACATCTACAACGAGCCGCTGGACCTGTTCGACCGGCACCTCTACCAGAAGGGCGCCGTCATCCTGCACCACCTGCGCAAGACGCTTGGCGACCGGCTTTGGTGGAAGGTGATCAACCACTACCTCACGCAGAACGCCGAAGGGAGCGTGATCACGCAGGACCTCGCGACTTCGCTGGAGCAGGTAACCGGGCGCAACTGGGATTGGTTTCTAGCCCAGTGGATCCACGGCGGCGGGCACCCGCAGTTCAAGCTCAAAGCCGCATGGAACGACAAGACCGGCAGCCTCGACATCAGCATCTTGCAGACGCAGAAGCCGGACGACCTGACAGCCATCTTCCGCACGCCCGCCAAGGTGCGATTCGTGTGGGACGGCGGCGAGGAGACGCGCGAGTTCGAGATCGAAAAACAGGCGCACCGCTATCACCTGCAACTGCCGAAGCGCCCGAAGTGGATCGCGTTCGATCCCGGCAACGCGATCCCCAAGACGCTTGAGCTCGACCTCAGTGAGGACATGCTGATCGCGCAGCTCGAGGATGACGACGACGTGATGGGCCGCATCCACGCCGCCCGCGCGCTCGGCGGCAAGGCGACACGCAAGTCTGCTGAAGCGCTGATTCATTCCATGCGCAAGGACCCGTTCTGGGGCGTGCAGGCGGAATGTGCAGCGGCATTGGGCAGGATCCACAGCGGCGACGCGCTGGAAGCGCTGCTCGTCACCAAGCTCGAACACCCCAAGGCCAGGCGTGCACTGGCCAAGGCTCTCGGCGAATGGCGCGACGGGCGGGCGGCTGCGACGTTGGCGGCGATGCTGCAAACCGACAAGAGCTACTACGTCGCGGGCGAAGCCGCGCACGCGCTGGGCAAGACACGCGGCGATGTCGCGTACGACGTAATGGTCAAGGCGCTGGAACGTGACTCCCATGTGGACGTGGTTCGCGCGGGCGTGTTCAACGGGTTCTGCGAACTGCGCGACAAGCGCGCGCTGGATGTGCTGCGCGGGTGGACAGCCCGGGGCAAGTCGCAGCAGGCGCGCTACTCCGCGATTGCGGCGCTGGGGCGCCTCGCGCACGAATGCGGCGACGAGCAGGAACGCAGCGCCGCGCGCGAAACACTGGAGCCGCTGCTGGAAGGCGACTTCCGCCAGGTGATGGCGGCGATCAGCGGTTTGAGCGCACTGAAAGAACCCGGCGCAATCGCCGCGCTCGCCAAGTGCGCGCGCACTACACACGACAGCCGCATAAAGAAGCGCACCAAGGACGCGATCGACGCGCTGCGCAAAGCCGGCGGCACGCCAGAAGAGGTCCGTTCCCTGCGCGACGACTACACCAAGCTGAAGGATGACTACGACAAGATGCGCGACCGGCTGGACAAGCTCGAAGCGCACAAGGACGGCAACCCGGCGTTAAAGAGGAAGGGAAAAGCCGGCAGCAACGGCCGCCCGAAAACAGCCAACGCGAAGGGGCGGAGAAAGCGAAGCACGCGAAGAACCGCTTGAAGCAGCCACCAAAGCACGTAAGCACGAAACCGGCCTGACGCGGTGCGCGGAGCAGTTGCCCTTCTCCGCGCGCTTCGCCACCTTCGCTCCTTCGCGTCGGCAGTTCGTTCCTGGGACTACCTGCGAGCATGCTCCCGTTACGACAGTAAGGGGAGGCCATGCGAATTGCGCTTGCGTACAACGAACGCACCAGCGAAGACATCCACGAGGGCGAGCATCTCACCCAGGACGAGATGGAAACCCTGCGGGCAGCCATCGCGTCGCTCGGCCACGAAGTCACGCCGCTGGAAGTTTCCGGCAGCGCAGACGAAGTCGTGGACGCCTTGATCGCCGCGCGGCCCGAGCTCGTGTTCAACGTCGCCGAGGGCACCGACGGCGAAGGCCGCGAAGCGCGCTACCCGGCAATCTTCGAAACACTGGGGCTGGCCTACACCGGCGGCAACCCGGCACTGCTGCACGTCGATCTCGACAAGCGCCTCGCCGGCAAAATCCTGGAATTGCGGGGCGTGCGCGTGCCCAGGGCTGCCTTCGTTACGCCCGAACAACCCGAGTTGCCCGGCGACATGATCTACCCCGTGCTCATCAAGCCCAACTACGAGGGCAGCAGCATGGGCATTACCAGAGATTCCATCGCGGAGGACGCCGATGAAGCCGCTGACACCATCAAGACGATGCTGGGAGACTTCCCCGAGGGGCTTGTGGTTGAGCAGTTCATCCGCGGGCGCGAGCTCACCGTGCCCATGTTGGAAGGTTGGCCCGGGCGCTTTCTGGAAATCGTGGAACACGTTATCGACGGCGACGACGAGTACATGATCTTCGACTACGACACCAAGCACGGCGAAGGCAAGGGTGAAGTGGAAACGATCTGCCCGCCGGAGTTCACACCCGCCGAGCGCCGCGAGGTTCTTACCCTCGCCGACCGCGTTGACCAGGTGATGCGCTGCCCCGACATGGGGCGCGTAGACATACGCATGCAGGACAGCACGCCCTACTTCCTTGAGGTCAACCCGATCCCGCGTCTGATGCACAACGGGTCGATCATTGTCGCGGCGAAACAGAAAGGACTGTCCTATGAGGAAGTGTTCGACCTGATCATCCGCTCGGCTGCGCGGCGGCACGGGTTGTCATTGGCGCCGCAGCCGGTTCCGGTCGCGGTCAGCGAAAAGCAACGACCCACAGCGCGCGAGCTGGGCATTACGGTCGGGCACTTCGACACCGGCGCCTACAACGCGATCACCGATGTCGAAGGCATCGGCGTCGGTCACGTCACGCACGAAGAGGACAACGTCCCGGTGCCGGGCGAAGAGGACCAGACCACGGCGGTACGCACGGGCATCACGGCGATCTGCCCGCACCCCGAGACGCTGTTTCACGAGCACATGGTCGCCGGCGCGTTCGTGCTGAACGGCATCGGCGAGATGTCGGGCATCGTGCAGGCACAGGAGTGGGGGTGGGTCGAAACACCGATCCTGCTGACCAACACCATGAGCGTCGGCCGCGTGCACGACGGCATCATCCAGCACCTCGTGCAGACATTCCCGGAGCTGGGCCGCGAAGTGGACGTGACAATCCCGCTGGTGGGCGAAACCAACGACGCCTTCCTGAACGACGTGCGCGTCGTGCGCAACAGCGCCGAGGACGCCATGAAGGCGATCGTCAACGCCAAAAGCGGCGCGGTCGAGCAGGGCTCCGTGGGCGGCGGCACAGGCATGCTCAGCTTTGATTTCGCGGGCGGCATCGGCACTTCGTCGAGGATCATTCCC
>CAZNBU010000156.1:0-632 GCA_964571035.1 uncultured Planctomycetaceae bacterium
CGGAATCCCACCAAAGCTCGGTGTTCACCAGGTCCGCCAGCTCGTCGGCGGTGCCCAGCCCGGTGACGGTTAGCGAAGCCGGCTTGTCATCCGGCCCGTTGGGGTACGCGATAGTGAACTCCTGGCACACGTTCGCGGTCCCGAGCGGTGCCTGCTCAGGCGTACCCTGGCTCGCGTCGACCACGGCAAACACCGGCGCTTCAATCGTGAAGCATTTCATTTCGGTGCTGGGGACACCGCTCTTGTTCGCAGGACCCGCGACTCCAACAACCGTGATGTCTTCGACGCGACAATCAAAGAACTGCCCCGGCAAAGCGCTGCCTGCGAGCCTGCCGACCACGAAGTAGGTCCGGGTCGTGGATGCTGCGAAGTTCTGGTGTGCGGTGATGATGGGGAACACAATGTTGCCGTCGTTTGCCGTGAAGTTGGCCGGTGTCGTGACGGCGGTGTCCTGCCCGAAATCGAAACTGCCGCTGGCGTTCGTGTCTTCGTAGATCTGCAGGTCATTGAACGCGTTTGAGTCATCAACCGAGCCGACCGCCTGCAATTCAAGATCGGTCAGCGTGACGCCGCCCTGCGAGTTGCTCGACATGTCGAACTTGCATAGCTCCACCCCATTCCCGCCGGGGCCC
>CAZNBU010000156.1:642-7419 GCA_964571035.1 uncultured Planctomycetaceae bacterium
AACACGAAATGGATCAGCCAGTCGCCACCGCTCGTCACCAGGTTGCCGGTGACGCTCTGGTAGTTGCCCGTGTTGTTGCTGATGCGCCGGCGCGTACCGGGAGAGTTGATCCAGAACCCGTCGGAAGAACGGCTGTCAAATGACCAGTCCACAACCAGGCCCTGCGTACCGTTGAAGGTGAACGGGTTGGTGAAGGTAAAAATGTAGAACCCGCTGACCTTTGGGGGCGCGTAGTTTGTCGGCCCGAGGCAGTCCTGCAGTGTGCCGACGTAGTTCGTGTCAAACGTGCCGGTCATGCCCGTGAATGGGTCCGTGGTCGAGTGAGCAACACGCACTCGCAGGTTGTTGTAGGTCGGCGCCGCAGGAATCTGATACTGCGGGGGATTCTGCTGGCATTCCTGCACCCGCAACTCGATCAGCTGGGAACCGGCTGGCACCCCAAGCTCGGCTGCCGTGTATCCCGTCTGGTACCGGGCGCTGGGGTTGCGGAACGGCCAGAGGTTGTTGGAAGTAGATTGCCCGATCGGCACAACGGTCTGCGCTCCAAGCGCCGTCATGCAGCACAATCCAATTGCGATCATCAGGAAGTTTCGCACCGCACACACTCCTTCGGATGCACCCAGACCGGCACCAGGCCGGAAGGTAACACTCCATGGTTGGAACAAACTGGTTGCCCACATGATCGCTTAGTCCGTAACGCAATCAAGCGCGATCCGCCCAGCGATGGGGCGCCTGGTCATTAAGGCACAAAGGCGGGCCGCGGCCCGCCTTTGACTGAATCGAAACCCCTCAAGCTCTATTAGACCGCCTGCGGATTGCCGCGAGTGCCGGTAGCAGGGCGAGCATGAGCCACCCGTGCTTGCCGCCGGTTGAGCACCCTCCCCCGCCGCTGTCTCCGCCTGTGCCGCCGATGTCGCTTACCTTGCCGTAGCTGAAGGTTTGGGTGATCGTCTGCGGCGCGAGCGTGCCGCTGGTGATCACAATCGGCAGACCCTGGCCGCTGCCGCCGGGCACCGTCAACCCGGTCACATTCGTGCCGTTGAGCGTGATCAGGGCTGTGCCCGGACAGACCGCACCGCCAATTGTCACGGTGAACGGCGACATGAACCCCTTCCCGGTGATGACAATCGCCTTGCCGCCGCCCGGCAGATCGTTCGGCGGGGTGAAGCTGGCTACTTCGAACTCGATCGCGCCGACGGTAGCGCTTGCAGGCAGCGGCGTACCCAGGATCACCGGCGTTGAGGCGTTCACGTCGGTGATGGCTGCGATCGACAGGTTGAAGGTCTCCGGCGTGGCTGTGGCGCCGATGCCCGCCGTTGCCGACAGGTTCACGCGCACCCACAGCTCGGTTGTGCTGGTTACCGGCATGATCAGCGGCGTGGTGAACGTCGCTGTGATCACCGCAGCCCCCGCGCCCTGGAACAGCAGGGTGTCGGACGCGCCGAAGACGCCGTCGCCGTCGTCCTCAAACACCTGCACGTTGTCCACGTCGGTGCTCCACGTGCCGGTGCCGCCAGTCGTCAGGTTGACACCGGTGATGGTGACGTTGTCGTTCACGGCGCTCAGCAGGAAACGCGCCAGCGTGTACCCAGCGGCAACCCCGCCTTTGTGCGTGGCTGCGTTGGGTTGCGGTGTGCCGTTGGCCACCGTCAGCGCCGCAGAGTTGATCACCAGCGCCGTGCTGTCCGCCGTGGGGATGCCCACCGGACCGCCGTTCGGCGGTGGCGTGCCGACGATGCTTTCAAGCCGGGCGTTGTAGGTCTCGGTCTGGATCGCGGTGCCATTGAGCTTGCCCAGCAGGAAGAAGCGCCGCGTGGCGCCGGGCGCGAACGCGGTGTTGGTCAGCGCAAAGGTCGCGGCGTTGCCGGTAAAGCTGGTGGCGTTTGGCGCGGACTGGGTGGCGGCTGCGCGGGTGGTCCAGGCGGCGCCGCCGGTCTCGAACAGGGCGAGCTCGCTGTAGGCCCCGTTGTGGTTGCCGGTGCCGGCTGCGTTGAAGGTAAGGCTGGAGACGGTCCATGCACCGCCGGGCGCGGCGAAGAGCGTCACATCGCACAGGATCAGTCCTTCGCCGCTGGGGCCCTGGGCGTTGCTGTCCACACTCGTCGCAGCCGCCGGGCCGTTCAGCGTGGCAATCAGCACACCCGCGCTGACTTCAAGCCCTGCTGTGCCGCCAGTGCCGGGCGCGGGCAGGCCATTGGCGACGCCGCCCAGAGCACCGGCGCCCACGTCAGAGATGTAGCACTTAAAGGTCTCGGCGTGGCTGGCGCTGGTGTTGAGGTTGTAGACCACAAAGAAGCGCCGCGTCTGGCCCTGCGTGAAGTCGGCATGCGACGCCATGCTGAAGATGACGGTGCCGTTGTCCTGGGTGAAGGTCTGCGTGTTGATCAAAGTGTCGGTGGTGTCATTGAACGCGCCGTTGTCATCGGTGTCGTACCAAAGCTGCGCGTTGACCAGGTCCGTAGCCTCATTCGCGTTGCCGAGGCTCGACACGGTGATGGACCCCGGTTTGTCGTCCGGGCCAGCCGGGTACGCAATGGTGAACGCCTGGCAGACCTCTGAGCCAGCCAGCGGCACCTGAACCACAGAAGTCGAGCTGGCGTCAGCGACCGAAAACACCGGCGTATCGATGGTCAGCCCGTTCATGATCGCACCGGCTGGCACGTTCTTGAACCCGTTCGAAACCGTCATGTCACTGAGTGTAAACATGAACGTCTGCCCCGGCAGAGCAACGCCAGCAAGCTTGGTGACAATAAAGAAAGTGTGAGTCTCGCTGGGATTGAAACCCTGTTCAGCCGGAACGACTGCGAAGTTGATTGACCCATTGTCCGAAGGAAACACAGTCGCGTTGCTTGCCAGCGTGTCGGCGGGGTCGAAGACATCCTGCGTGCCCGACAGCGGGTTGTCGCGGTAGATGGCAACCTCAGTGAACGCCGCCGCGTCATTCCCCGTGCCGGACGCGGAGATTTGGATGTTGTCCAATGTTGCAGCCGGCGATTGCGAGTTCGAAGCGATCGCGAATTTTCCTGAAGCGACACCGGCGCCGCCCGCCCCCTGCGCGTTCGAAAGCACCATCGCCGCGGTACCTGCGGTGGCAGAGCCCGTAAGCATCGGCCCCGCAACCAGTTCCTGGTTATAGTTGGCGGAAATCTCGGCCGCAGTGCGTGCTACATTCCAGACCCGGAAGTCGTCGATGTCACCCGACCACTCCAGCGTATCGGTTGGATAACGTCCGCCAACCGTGAACACCGGCTCGGCGATGCTGCAGGTACGAACGATGACAAGGTCCTGGACACCGTTGACGTAGACGGTGAACGTACCCGCCACCGCGTCGTAAACACCGGCCAGATGGTGCCACGTGCCATTGCCCCACGTTGTGATGGTCGTTGTGTGGTAGGCAGTGTTCTGGTTGCCTCCCAACCCCGTCCAGAGCAACCCGCCGCTGATCTGGTACACCCGAAAGTTCGCTGCGGTGCCTGAGCCAGCGCCGCACAGGTAGCTTTGTGTGGTGTTGCTTTTGCGAAGCCAGCACTCAATCGTCCATGAATCCGCCGTCGTCAAGCTTGGCGCCCATCCCGTTGCAAAACCCTGCTGGTTGCCCGCGAGAGTAATGGCGCTTGCGCCGAGTTTGCCGGGCGTTACCCACGCGGGTGGAGCTGTCGTGGAGAAGGCTGCCGTCGCCGAACCTTGGCCTGGCATGGCCTCGTTCAGTGTCGACGTCCCGGTGCTCTCATTGAACTTGTAGTAGAGGATCTGCGGCACCTGCTGCGCCGCCAGCGCCGCCGGCACGCCCGCCAGCAGCATGACGATTGCCCATTGCAGGGCTCTGATGACTGTGGTTCTCATTGGAATCCCTCTTCCGCGCCAGACCGGTGCCGAACACGTTCTCACACCTTTGGCGCTGCAAAGCATTCCCGCACGTTGTCCAGAAGTCTAGCTTCGGGGAAAGTCCGCAACAACGAAATCGGCAACATGCCTTGACCAACAGCCGTTTAATACGGTATCGCGGTGCGTCAGGTGGGTCGCACCGGACACCCGACGCCTCGTTGCCGGAAACACCTAAGTATCTGCCGCCCTTGAGGTTCAGCCATGGACATCCGCGAATCGGTTCTCGACTGCATTGGCGAAACGCCCATTGTGAAGCTCAATCGGCTTTCCGACGGGCTGGGTTGCACGCTGCTGGCCAAGATGGACCACCTCAACCCCGGCGGCAGCGTCAAGGATCGCATCGGCATCGCCATGATCCGCGACGCCGAAGCCAAAGGCCTGCTCAACCCGGGCGGGCTGATCACCGAGGGCACCGCGGGCAACACCGGCCTCGGCCTTGCCATCGCCGCCAACGTGCTCGGGTACAAAAGCGTGTTCTGCCTGCCCGACAAGATGTCCAAGGAAAAGATCGACCTGCTGCGCGCGTACGGCGCCAAAGTGATAGTCACGCCCACGGCCGTGGACAAGACCGATCCGCGCCACTACGCCAATGTCGCCAAAAGGATTGCTGCCGAAACGCCGGGTGGGTGGTTCGCCGGCCAGTTCGAAAACCAGGCCAACCCCAAGGTGCACTACGAGATCACAGCCAAGGAAATCTGGGAGCAGACCGAGGGCAAGCTCACCCACTTCTTCGCGGGCGCCGGCACCGGCGGCACGATCGCGGGCGTCGGCAAGTTCCTCAAGGAGCACAACCCCGCCGTCAAGGTCGTGCTGTGCGACCCCGAGGGCAGCTTCTACGCGCCGTACTTCAAAGACCGCAACGCCAAGCCCGCCCCGCGCCAGTATACCGTGGAGGGCATCGGGCTTGACTACATCCCCGGCACCATCAGCTTTGACCACGTCGATGAAGTGGTCAACGTAACCGACCGCGAAGCCTACCAAGCCGCGCGCAAGCTCACCCGCGTCGAGGGTATTTTCACCGGCGGCAGCACCGGCAACAACGTAGCGGGCGCGCTGAAATGGCTTCGCGCGCACAAGCCGCAAGCGAGCTGGATGCCGGTGGTGTTCCTGTGCGATGTCGGCGACCGCTACCTGTCAAAGATGTACAACGACGACTGGATGCGCGAGAATGGGTTCGTGGACGAGTACGACATCACGGCCGCGGAACTGCTGATGCACAGGCCTGGTAAGAAGCTCATCACCGCCGAGCCGAACCAGTTGCTGGGCGAAGTCATAGGCTCGGTAAAGAAGCTCGACCTGTCGCAGATCCCGGTGCTCGAAAACGGCAACCCGGTAGGCGCGCTGTACGACGACCACCTGGTAAAGCTGCTGCTGCAAGGCCGCAAGCTCAACGACATCAAGGTGCGCGAAGTAATGGGCGAGCCGCTGCCGGTAGTGGACGAAGAAACCACAGTCTCGCAACTACTCATAGTCTTCGAGCAAGGCAAAACCGGAGTAATGGTAAAAAGAACCAGCGGCGACTGGGGCATCCTAACCAAAGCCGACCTGGTGGCTGTGCTGTAGGCCCTCATACCGCGGCCCTTGCATTTCGCCGCAGCGCGTGAAGTTGCATCAATTGCACGTGCCGAACAGGTGGAATAGCCCGCGCGGCTGCGCGTGTTCTGCCAGTTCTTCGCATTCCAACCTTACTGGGGGAACTACCATGAAAATCGCCATTACCACGCCTACAGGCCACATCGGCCGCCAACTGACCAAGCTGCTGCTCGACAAGGGCGGGCACGAACTCACGCTGCTCTGCCGCGACCCCGCCAAGGTCAAGGAGTTCACCGACCGCGGCGCAAAAGCCATCCAGTGCGACCAGGAAAACGCCGAGCAGGTCATCCGCGGCACCGAGGGCGCGGATTCCGTCTTCTTCGTCTGCCCGCCGAAGTTCGACGCGCAGGACCTGCGCGCATTCCAGAACAAGGTCGGCGACAACATGGCTGACGCCGTGCGCAAGAACAACCTCAAGCGCGTCGCCTTCATCTCAAGCATCGGCGCCCAGCACGCCGACGGCACCGGCCCCATCGCCGGGTTGCACGACATCGAAGCCAAGCTCAACAAAGCCGCCAAGGATGTCGCGGGCAACGTCACGCACCTGCGTCCCGCGTTCTTCATGGAAAACTGGTTCATGAACGCCGACAGCATCAAGCAGCAGGGCGCCGTCTACGCGCCGATCAGCCCCGACGTGAAGATCCCCATGATCGCCACGGCTGACATCGCGCGCATCGCCGCCAACGTGCTGACGGACACAAGCTGGAAGGGCATCAACGTGCGCGAGCTGATGGGCCCGCGCGAATACACCTACGCCGAGGGCTCCAAGATCATCAGCGAGGCCTCCGGCAAGCCGGTGCAGTTCCAGCAAGTGCCGGGCGACGCGGCCAGGGACTCCATGACCAAAATGGGCCTGAGCCAGAACGTAGCCAGCGGCTACGTGCAGATGTACGACGGGTTCAACAAGGGCCTCGTAAAGCCGGAAAAATCCAAGCAACCGGAGAACGTAACGCAAACAACACTCGAAGAATTCGCCAAGCAACAGCTCGGCCCGGCTTTGCAGTAGAGCGGCAGGAGTAACGGTCAGGATTTTCAGGATGAACAGGATAGGGCAGGAAGCGGTTGGGCGACTACAGTCCTGACCTTCCTGCCCGTCTTGTTGATGAAGCGGTTCGTCCGCCTCACAAACCAATCCTGAGCATCCTGAAAATCCTGACCGCCGTGGCCGTCCGCCAATCCACGCGGAAAATTTCCAAGAAAAGTTAACAGTCGTAAGTGGGCTTCCCGGCTTGGGTTACTGCTGGCTGCCTGCTGCAACCTGCTGACTTTTTTCGCTGACGTGTGTCCGCCGGTTCCTGG
>CAZNBU010000157.1:0-7414 GCA_964571035.1 uncultured Planctomycetaceae bacterium
TTCAACCGGCTGCTGGGCCGCGTGAAAAGCAAGGCGCGCGCCGAGTTCGAGTGCATCACGCGCATTCTGGGACACTTCTGGCAGCGGCACACGCAGCTTGCGGTGCTGGTCGACCGGCAGGGCGGCCGCACCCGCTACGCGCGCTCGCTGTCCAACGAGTTTCCCGAGGCGCGGGTGAACGTGCTGCACGAAAGCACGAAGCTGAGCAGCTACGAGCTGAGCATTCCCGAAGTGCAGGGGCACCCGCGAATGTTCATCGCTTTCGTCGAAAAGGGCGACGGCAACCACCTGCCGATCGCGCTCGCCAGCATGTTCGCCAAGTACATGCGCGAGCTCCACATGCACCAGTTCAACCAGTGGTGGGCCCAGCACGACGCGGCGCTGAAGCCCACCGCGGGCTACTACAGCGACGGCCGCCGCTGGCTGCAGGACACAGCCGCCCTGCGCGCGGCCATCGGGGTGGACGAAAACCGCCTCGTCCGCCGCAAGTAGGCACTCCTCCTCCATTGACCATTGCTCATTGAACATTGACCATTGCTGCTGATGAGCGAGCCCGTCCTTCTCGGTGACCGCCTGACCAAACGCTTTGCCGGGCGCACGGTGGTGCGCGGCGTCAACATTGTCGTGAACGCGGGCGAAACCGTGGGCCTGCTGGGCCGGAACGGCGCGGGCAAGAGCACGACGTTCAAGATGCTGATGGGCGTGCACCGCCCCGATGGCGGGCGCGTTCACCTTGCGGGCAAAGACGTCACCGGCATGCCGATGCACCGCCGCGTGCGCCACGGGCTGGGGTACCTGCCGCAGGAGGACACTTACTTCGCGCGCCTGAGCGTGGAGGAAAACCTGCTCGCGATCCTCGAGACCACGGGCATCAACCGCCGCGAGCGCGACAAGCGGCTTGAGGAGCTGCTGACCGAGTTCGGGCTGGGCAAGGTGCGCACCAACCCCGCCGGCTCATGCAGCGGCGGCGAGAAGCGGCGCCTCGAAATCGCGCGCACGCTGATCGGCAACCCCAAGGTGATCCTGCTCGACGAGCCGTTTGCGGGCGTGGACCCGATCGCGATCAACGACCTGCGCGAGCTGGTCACCGGCCTGACGCGCAAAGGCATCGCGATCCTGCTGACCGACCACAACGTGCGCGAAGTGCTGCCGATGACCGATCGCAGCTACATCATCGTGGACGGGCAAGTGATCAAAGAGGGCCCGCCGCGCCAGATCGCAGCCGACCCCGTCGTGCGCAAGGAGTACCTGGGCGAGCGCTTTCGCCTCGATACCGAGATCATCCGCCGCAAGGAAATGGACGCGCGCATGGCGGAAGTGGACGCGCCCAGCGGTGAGTAGCCCGCTCAGACGGCCAGCCGATCCATCTCGACAGCCAGCCCCACTTCCTGCGCCTCGTTGAGCCCCACCATGGGCGGGCGGGTGCCGTACTTGCCGAACCCTTTGCGGCGCAGTTCCGACTTCACGGCCGCGCCGAGGCCGTACTTTTCCAGTGTCGCGCGTACCTTGTTCAGGTCGGCTTGCCGGATCGGATCGCTTTCGATGCTCTTGACCAGCTTCGGCACCAGGCTGGCGCAGGCGCTGATACTGCCGTGGCCGCCGGATTGCAGGCATTTCGCCACGAGCTTGTCGTGGCCAACCAAGTACGCGCCGTCGGCAAAGCGAGGCAGCAATCGCGCCATCTCGGCTTCGTCGCCGCTGCTGTCCTTTACGCCGATCAGGCGCTCATGTGGCCCGATGCGATCCAGCAGCTCATCCGAGATCGGGATGCCGGTCACCTGCGGGATGTGGTACAGCAGCACCGGCACCTTGCAGATGTCCAGCGCCTTGCGGAAAAACGCCGCCAGCCCCTCTAAGGGCGCGTTGCGCCAGTACCACGGCGGCGGAAGCAGCGCCGCGGAGTACCCCAGCCGCTCGGCAATCAGCGACATCTGCTGCACGTCCTCCATCGCGCAACCGCCGATGTTGAGCAGCAGTTTCAGCCGCGACTTGGCTTCGCGGGCCGCGTACCCGATCACCGCCCGTTCGGGCAACGAGAACGAAGGGAACTCCCCGTTGGTGCCCAGGATCAGCGCGCCGTCCAACCCCTCATCGGCAAGCCAATTCAAGTGGCGCAAAATGGCGTCATGGTCGATCTCGCCATCCGGTTTGACGGCCGTAGGGACGGGTGCAAAGGCGCCGCGCGGCAGGTACATTCGAGTTCCTCGTGATTTTGGATTTTAGATTGGAACAGCTCGCTGGCCTCAGGCAGTTGAATCCAAAATCGAAAATCTAAAATCCAAAATCAACTCGCGCTGAGCACGCGGTACAGTAGGACAGTAATCGAACGCCGGGACGCCCATGACCACTCGCCGCATGCAGAAGAACCTTACCGTGATGTTCACCGACATCTCGGGGTTCACGCGCCATACCGAGACGATTACGCGTGACGAGCTGATGTCGCGGCTGGACACCCACAACCAGTTGCTGATGCCAATCATCGCGCACTTCGAGGGCAAGATCGTCAAGACGATCGGCGACGCGTTTCTGATCACGTTTGAGTCGCCCACTAACGCCGTGCAGTGCGGCCTGTTCATGCAGCACACGCTGCGCCAGCACAACCAGGGCAAGCCCGAGCCGCAACAGATCCACATCAAGATCAGCATCAACTCCGGCGAAGTCACGGTGACCGAGAACGACGTGTTCGGCGACCCCGTGAACGTCTCCGCCAAGATCGAAAAGGCCACCAACCCCGACGAAATTTACTTCACCGAGTCGGTGTTTCTCGCCATGAACAAAGCCGAGGTGCCGACCTCGTTCGTCAAGACTTTCCGCCCCAAGGGCGCCGACAGTCAGGAGATCAAGCTTTACAAGGTCGCGATGGACGAAGGCGACGAGCGGTACCAGCGCGTCGTGAACGCCACGCACATCGACGCCGACAAGGTCAAGACCCGCGTCATGGAGCTCAGCAACGCCGCGGAAAAGGAGTTCAGCCGCTACCAGGACACGCTGGACGCGCTGGTGGAAAGCCAGGGTGCCAGCTCGCGCAACACCGTCATCGCGGTGGTGATTGCCGCGGTGATCCTTGCGGTCGCGATCGTCGTCGGGTTCGCGATCTTCGGCGGCAAGGGCGAAGACCCCGACCAGTTGCTCACCCGCGACGTGCGCAGCTACCTCAGCAACGGCAAACCACAGGATGCGCGCGACCTGATTCGCTCGCACGAGCAGGCTCACGGCGCTAGCGCTACCACCGCCGAGTTGCTCAAGGACATCGAGAACTACGAATTGAATGACGCAACGTCGCGCGCGGAGGCACTGCTGGATAGCGGCGAGCCGGAGAAAGCCGCCATCGCCGTGAAGGAAGCCCTGCGCGGCAATTCGCCCGGCGAGGCGCAGCAGCGCGTGCTGGACCGCGCGCAGGCCTTTGCCGACGCGCGCGCCGCACTGCGCGCCGGCGACACCGCCAAGGCGTTTTCGCTCAGTGAAGCCGCAGCCGGCACCGCCGGTTTCAGCGAGCCCCTGAAAAAGCTGCGCGAGCAGGCCCAGGCAATCGACGACGCCCGCAGGATCATTGCCGACGAAGCGCGGCTGAAAGACCAGAGCGCGGGTGTGATCGAGCGACTGACGATCGCGTTCGGCGAGCGCTCGGACATCCCGGTGGTCAACGAACTGCTGATCGATGCGCTGAAGTCGCGCCTGTTCTGGGAAGCCCGCAACAAGCCGTGGGATGGCACGAAGAAGCTGTTGGAGACGCTGAAGCAGCGGCTGATCGGCATCGCCGACTGGCGGGCCGTCGAGCGCGAGATGTACCTCGGTGGGTTCTGGAGCTACGTCGGGCGCAACGACCGCCAGGACGAATGGTGGAGCTGGCACAACCAGAAGTGGCAGGAGATGCGCAATTACCTGGACTCCGAAGCCACCGGCGACCCCGACTTCAGCTTTCGCCTGGGCAGCAACATCTATGACATCAACCGGCGCAAGAACATTGTCATCACCGTCGAGCAGTACTACATCGGCCGCGCGCTTGACGAAAAACCGGAACTGGCGAAGCAGCACAAGACGCGGCTGATCGAGATGTGCCGTACCTGGCTGCTGTACGACAACTTGGACGACGACCCGGTCCGCAACATCGTGCGCCGCCACCTGTATGACGACATGAAGCCGTACCTCGTCGAAGGCCTGACCGCAATGAGTCCCTACGGCGAAAAGACCGACCCCAACTTCGAGCGCCGCCAGAACAGCTTTGCCCTGCTGGCAGACCGGGGCGACCTGGTGATTGAGGACCCGTTCGCGTACTTCCGCGACAACTTCCCGATCTTCATGGAAAACGCCTGGGCCAAAAAGAACAACGACGGCACGGCCGCCACCACGGCGCTCACGCGCGAGCAGGTGCGCGCGCTGTTCCGCATGAAGATGAGCGCGGTGGAGTACGGCGAGTTCAAGACGCTGCTTGAGCGCACCGTGCAGGACATCGACGCCCGCACCGGGCGCTGGGCCGCGTACACCTACACCCGGCAGACCGCGGAAGCCATGCTCGAAGACCTGAAAGCCGCTCAGCCCGAGCACGCAGCCACCGGCGGATAGCATGTTCAAAGCCATCCTGTGGGACATGGACGGCACGCTGGTGGACACCGAGCGCGTGGTGTGGGCGGTGATGCAGCGCTCGTTCCGCGAAGTCGCGAGCATCGACCTGCCGGAAGAAGTGTTCTTGTCCCTGCTCGGCCAGAGCGAGCAGGATTTCTACCGCGCCATGGCAAAGCAGCACGCGCTGGACGACGCCCGCGTGCTCGCAATCCGCGAACATTTTGAAGCCGCCTACGTGCCGATGCTGGCGACTGTGCCGCCCCTGCCCGGCGCGGTCGAGAAAGTGCGCGAGTTCGCGCGCTACGCACCGCAGGCGTTGGTAACCGGAAGCTCCAGCGCGCAGGCGGCGGCTGTGCTGGCCGCGCTGGGTCTGCGCGACGCGTTTCAGCATGTGGTGGCGTGCGACAACTACAAGCGCGGCAAGCCCAACCCCGAGCCGTTCCTGCTAGCCGCCAAGTTGCTGGGTGTGCCCCCGCAAGAATGCCTCGTCATAGAGGACAGTCCAAGCGGAGTAACGGCCGCCAAAGCCGCGGGCATGAAGGTCATAGGCATCCACGAAGGCAACCAAGGCAAGTACAACATTGCGCATGCCGACATAGAGCTGAAGACGCTCAACGAGCTTGAGTGGCGGCACGTCAATCAGCGGGCATCCGGCTGAACCAGCGAAACTGGTGCCGGCACCGCAAGGTGCCGGGTTGGCAACCATGAAGTCGTCGATCAAAGGTGATTCGCCCCGACCTGGCGGTCGGGGCACTAGTTGCGTCATTCCGGCATTGGCAACCCGACAATTCGCTCCGTACAAACCACCGCGCCCGTTGTAATGGCCCTGCGTGAGCTTGCGTGTACACTTGGGCGCAGGAGGTGAGCCATGAGACTTCGCATGGATATGCAGGTGCCGGAAATCGTGGTGGTGCTGATCCGCGGCGGTGTTATGGGCTTGGAGCCCAAAACCGGGCACACGCTCTGGGAAACCAAGCTGCCCAAGACGTACGGCTCGTACATCGGCACGGTGATGATCGACGGCGATCTCGTGCTGGCTGGCGTTGCCGGGCGCATCCACGCGCTGGATGTCCACGACGGCCGCCTGCTGTGGACCAACGATATGCCCGGGCTCGGCCACGGCATGGTCGCCATGGCCACGCCAAACATCACCGCCAACGCCGCCGCCCAAGCCACCCAGCAAGCCGCAGGCTACACCGCAGCGGTAGCAGCCGGCGCAGCCGCCGGAGCCTGCTGATTCCAACAATAGATCCGGGCGCGCCTGTCGGCGCGCCCGGTTTGCATTTCGCGACCTGCACGGCGCGGCTACCGTTCTGTGGTGTCCTGCGCCTTGCGCGCGGTGACAATCACACTGCCCGTCGATTTGACGTCCGCCAGCACCAGCCGTCGCAACATTTCCACTGGTTCGGCGGCTTGGATCTCCGCGCTGGTGAACTCATTGAACAACTGGGCTGTGTCTACCGAATCTGCGTGCAACTGGGTCGGTGCAACCTTCAGGTTGGCGGTCTCGCCAATCTCGCGCATGAGCTCGCCGATCTTTGCGGACTTCACGTGCACACGAACCTTGGTGTCCTCCTGCGTCAGAACGCAACTGCACCCGATTCTGTTGCACAGGTCCGCCAGCATGTCCGTTGCACTGACCGAGTTGAGATTGATGTTCTCGACCGTCCAGTTGAAAGGGTCGCCGGCGCGGATTCCCCTGACGTAGCGGAACTCCGTTGTTGAAGCCCGCTCCTCGGGCACGACCCATCTCTGGTCCGACTCCTTCGACTTCACATGCAGCATGTACACTTTCTCGGCAGGCTCTCCATGCCAGTCGTAGACCAGCCTGTACCATTCGCCATCGGGGCCGTGCACACCCCAATCAACGTAAAGGTAGTCGCTCTCGCGAACCTCCAGAGGCCTGCCGAGTTGCCGTGACCACTCAGGCAAAGCCGGCTCAATGTCTGCCTTCTTGAAGCGCCCCAACGCCTTCCAGGTGGAATCAGCGCGCAGCAGTCCAAGAAATGTGTTCCAGGTTTCCTCCGAAACATTGGCTGGTGCAGGTTCGGGCGCGGCGTCCTGCGCAACGACGGGTGGATGCTGCATCGAACCGGCAGCGAGAAGCGAAGCGATCAACAGCGTAAGTGCTAGAGCCCTCATGAGAATCTCCTTGATTCGAAGTGAGGAAGCATTGGTTGGTCTTGCTTATCTCATGAGAGTAGCCGTCCGCCGCGCGACTCGTAAGCGCACCGGCACGCTTCCATCGCCGGTAGGAACAGCACGGCAAAGGCATTACTGATTCGCAAGATTGCATGCACGCCGCGGCGCACGCGCCGCGACCCCCCGGCCTTCCGGCCGGGGCTCCTGCCCTACACCGCCACCGGCTGTTCTTTGAACATGCCTTCTCGGTAGGCGGTGATTCGGCCTGTGAAGGCGCTGGCGGCTACTGTCAGTGGGCTTGCGAGATACAGCTTGCCGGGGCCGCTTCGGCCTGGGAAGTTGCGGTTGATGGCGCTTACCGTTACCTGCTCTTTGTTCTCGCTTACGCCGGGGCCGCACCCTATGCAGGCGCCGCACCCAGGGTTGATCACCTCAACGCCGGCTTTGCGGAACAGCTCGGGATAGCCCTTGCTCTGGGCGTACTCCATCACGCCTTCGCTGCCGTACTGGATGTACATGCGCACGCCTTGCGCGACCTTCAGGCCGGCGTCCACCGCTTCCTTGATCACCCTGGCGTAGTAGTCGAAATCGTCGATCTTGCCGGCTGTGCACGAGCCCGCGTAGGCGATGTCGATCTTCACGTCGCCCAGGTCGTCGATCAGCTTGCCGTAGGTCGGGTCGCCGGGCTCCGCCACCATGGGCTGGATCG
>CAZNBU010000158.1:0-7410 GCA_964571035.1 uncultured Planctomycetaceae bacterium
CCGGGGTGACGCTCACGCTGCTGCCGGAAGCGGGCGAAACCGTGACCGGCCCCGCGGTGGTCACCGATGAGCTGGGCCAGTTCCGCTTTGAAACCAACCTCGTACCCGGCGAGTACTTCGTCGCTTGCCTTGAAGAAGGCAAGGCGCTCACGGCAACCGGCGCGTTTGAAGTTACAGCCGACAAGCCCGTTGAGGGCTTGGTGATCCGCGTCTACGCCGCGGCCCGCGTGTTCGGGGTCGTCTTGAACGCCGCGGATCAGCAGCCGCTGCCCGAAGTGAACATCCGTATCGACGCCCGCACCGACGCGCGGCTGCAACGGCTTGGCCGCCTGCTGGGGCGCTTCAAGCCCGTGCGCAGCGACGAGCAGGGGCGCTACGCGGTCGAAGGCGTCGCGCCCGGCGCCTACCTTGTGTTCGCCGAAAAGAGCGGGTGGACCGCCAACGAGCTGAACCCTGTAACGCGCGGGCGGCAGGAAGTGACGCTGGACGAATACTCCAACGTCGAGCTGCTGCCATTCGTGCTTGAGCAGGCGTGCATCATCGAAGGCTATGTACTGAAAAAGTCCGACCGCTCGCCGGTGGTCGGCGCGTCGGTCGATGTCGGTACGCCGTTCGGGGGCAGCTTCGCCGCGACCACCACCGACGAAGCCGGGTTCTATCGCCTCGACACCGTGCCGCCGACACCGGCTGCAGTGCAGGGCCCAGCCAACGTGCTGGGCCAGCTTGACGTGCGCGCGGTCGCGCCGGGGCTTGCGATGGCGACGCGGCAGTTGCGCATCGAAGTGGGCACGACGCGCAGCGACTTCAACCTGCTGCTTGAAGACGGCGCGGTCATCACCGGCCGCGTCGTGAACGCGAAGCAGGAGCCGGTCGCCGGCGCGCAGGTCTACCACAACTACAACGACGCCCTGCGCGAGCTTGAGCGCGTGTCGGGCGTTGGCGCGCCACAGAAGACAGCCGCCACCACAACCGCCGAAGACGGGTCGTTCACCCTCGGCGGCCTGCCGGTCGGCAACGTGCAGATCACCGCGCAGGCGGAGGGGTACTCCTTCGGCACCGCGCAGGCGACCACCACGCCGGGCACCACCGCCGAAGTCACAATCGTGCTGCAGGCTGAAGGTTGGATCGAGGGCGTGGTCACCAACGACCGCGGTGAGCCGGTCTCCGGCGTTGCGCTGGCGGCCTACGACGTTGCGGCGCGCGGCGAAGTCGCCTTCGTCATGAAAAGCCTGTTCGGCGAAGTGCTGCCCGACCGCGGCGAAAGCCCGATGTTTCCTTCCACGATCCGCAGCGGCAGCGACGGCGCGTATCGCATTCCCGCGCTTGCGGCTGCCAACTACATCGTGGTGGCAAACACGCGCCGCTACCAGAAGCACATCAGCGCTGAGTTGGGCGTGAAGTCCGGCGCGGGCACGGTGCACAACATCCAGCTAACGCTCGGCGGCACGATCTTCGGGCGCGTGTACGACTCCGCGGGTAAGCCCGACGTCGGCGTCGCGGTGACCGGCGCAAGCCTGCTGGGGCAGGACTCCGCGCGCGTGCGCACCAGCTACACCGATTCGTCGGGCAACTATGAAATGACGGGGTTGTCGCCCGGCACGTACACCGTCGTCCGCAACGAAGGCGACCCGAGCGCGCTGTTCATGCCCAACGCGAAGAACCGCGTGAAGGTAGCCGCCGGCGAGCGCGTGCAGTTTGATATCTATGAGCGCAAACCCGGCACCGCGCGGCTGTACGGCCGCGTGACTGAAGACGGCGTGACGTACGCCGAGCAGTCGATCGTGCTGATCGGCGGCAGCCGCGGCGGGTTCAGCGCCGATCGCGCGACCACCGACGCGCAGGGGTACTACGAGTTTCGGGGCGTGCCGTTCGGCTCGTACCAGATCGCGCAGGCGCGCGGGCCGTTCCCAAGCCTGGTGCGGCGGCGCGTCAGCGTGACGCGCGAGGGCGACATCGAGTTCGATGTTGAGTTCATCACCGTGAAAATCACCGGCAAGGTCGTGCTGCCGGGCGGCGAAGTGCCCAACGGGCGCGTGCGCGTGATCGCAAGCCCGGTCAACCCGCAGGCGGGCGACAGCGGCACCGACCAGGAAAAGGTGAACGAGCTGGAAATGCAGGTCGCCACCGAAGTGACCGCAACGCCGGAAACCGGGGCCTACGAACTGACGGGCTTATCGCCCGGGTTCTATCGCGTGACGGCGCGCAGCGACAACCACGGCACGGTGATGCGGCCGTACGTCAACCTGCGCGTCACGGTGAACGGGCTGGTGCTTACGCTGCCGGGCGAGGGTGCGACGCTGAAGGGCACGGTCACCGGCCTGGATGAAGCCGCCAACAACACGCCGTTCGGGTTGATCGCCGCGCTGACTGTGGAAGACGATAAGGGACAGCCGGTGCCGCTGGGTGGGTTCGACAACGGTGTAAACCTGACCGAAAGCAAACAGTTCGAAGTGAAGAACCTGCCGGAGGGCACGTTCACGGTGACGCTTTCGCTGAGCGGGTACACGCCGATCACTTACAACGCCGTCAACCTGAAGAACGGCGAGACGAAGGCGCTGAACTTTGCGTTTGCCTCCAGCGGGCATTTGAAGATCACGCTGTTGAACGCCGACATCGACATCACGACGGCGATGGGGCTTGAATACGAGATCCGCAACAGCAAGGGCGAGTTGTTCAAGAAGCGCTTTACGTTTCTGGATTTTTTTGCGCAGGACGGCACGGCGCAGCAGGGTGAGGACAACAGCTTCACGATCAAGGACCTGCCGCCGGAAAGCTACACGATCACGATGACGCTTCCCGAGTACCAGCAGGTCAAGCGCGAGTTCACGATCATCGCTGGTGAGACCGCCGCCATTACCGTAGAATTCATGGCGGAATGATGGGATTGCGGATTTTGGATTTTGGATTGCGGATTGCGCCGGGTTCGGCGCTGACCGCACCGTGGCCGGGCCGTTCAATCCGCAATGTCGCCATGCTCGCTGCGCTGCTGCTCGCCGGGTGCGCATCACAGACCCGTCCGCGCGAGCCTGTTTCTCCCCCACCTGACCACACGCCGCCACCGGTGCAAACCGCGACTCCCGCGCCTCAGACGCTGGAGGAGATGCTCAAGCAGGACGACTTCGATCTGCCGCGCGCGCTGCTGCTGTTCAGCGAAAAGTACTACCCCGAAACCTCGGGTCAGCCGCACCCGGTGGACATCCCGGCCAAGCTGACACGCTTTCAGGAGTACGCCAATCAGCTGAAGCGCGATCTGCGCGGCGAGCACTCGCCGGCACGCCGCGCGCGGGCGCTGAGCGACTTCGTGCACTTGCGGCTTGGCCTGCGGTCCGATCCGGCTGACCAGAGTGGCGCGAACCCGGAGAATCTGTTTCTCGACCGCGTGCTGCAGAACCGCTACGGGTACTGCGTCACGCTTTCGATGGCGTATCTCGTATTCGGCCAAGCCGCCGGGCTGGACGTCACGGGCGTGCGCATCCCGCAGCACTTTGCGGTCAAGTTCCGGGACACCGACAGCAACGGCGTGCCGTACGAGACGATTCTGGAGACCACTGATTTTGGGGCCGAGCGCGACGACGTGTACTTCTATGCCCAGCACCGCTTTTCGACCACGAGTGTACGCAACGGCGTGTACCTGACGCCACTGACCGATCGCCAGGTGTTCGGCACGCTGTACAACAACCTTGCCGGGCTGACCTATAATCGCGGCAACATCCAGCTTGCGGTGGAGCGCTACTCACGGGCGCTTGAGCTCGCCCCCAACAACGCCGAGGCGATGTACAACCGCGCGCTGGCACTGCGCAAGCTCAAGCGCGCGCAGGAAGGCCTGCGCGACCTGAACGAGGCGCTGCGGCTTGACCCCAACTTCGCGCTGGCGCTGATGCTGCGCGCCGGGCTGTTCTGGGACAACGGAGAGAAGGAGCAGGCACGCGCCGACCTGGCTGAAGCCATGCGCAAGCAACCGAAGTGGGTTGAGCCGCTGATGCTGGAAGGCCAGTTCCTGCTGGAAGACAAGCAGTACGACGAAGCGCGCAAGGTGTTTGAGCGCGTGCTGGAAATGCGGCCCGGGTTCAAGGCTGCGCACCTCGCGCTTGCCGAGCTTGAACACGCGGCGGGCAACATCGCCGAAGCGCGCAAGCACCTGCGCGCGGGGCAGGAGAACGAGTGAGCCCCAACACCGCCATGCTGACCGGCCGCGAGGCGCTGTTAGGAACGCTGTCCGACAGCGGCATGGAAGCCATGGAGCTTGCGCTGGGTGAAGTGCCCGCGCGATCAGTCGACCTGTTCGGGCGCATGCAGGCGGGCAACCCGGCTGTCGTGGTCGTGACGCTGCCGGACACCGCCTCGCTGGACGTGATGGCGCTGCGCTGGGTTTACCCCGGCGGGATCACGCCGCTGGTCCTGTGCCCGTCGTCGGCGCGCGAATGCGCTGAGCTGGCGCAGATCGCAGCCAACGCCGCAAGGTTGTTGAACGTGCCGGTGTTTTTGCTGCTGGAGGATTCGGTCGCCGAAGACACTTGGCAGCCGGATGAGCTTGAAACACCGGAGATCTCGTTCGAAGACCCGGCGCCGGTGGATGCGCTGCTAGAAGAGCCCGATGTCGCCGAGATGCAGAGCCTGGAGGCGCGCCTGTCGCGACGGCCGCGCGGGTTTCAGGCGCTGCGGGTGGAAGCCACGCCCGACAACGCGCGCCCCGAGTGGGCTGTGCTCGCCTACGGCGCGACCACTCACGCCGCAGCCGCCGCCGTGCAGCAAGCGCGCGACGCCGGCCAGCGCGTGGTGCTCGCGCGCGTGCGCATGTTGTGGCCCGTGCCGGACGAGGAGTTGCTCAAAGCGGTCATGGGCATCAAGCACGTGGTTGTGGCCGAGCGCAACCTGGGCCAGTACGCGCTGGAGGTGCGGCGCGTGCTGCCGGAGCTGCCGGTGATCCCGGCTGGCCAGCCAAAGGCGCCGGTGCCGCACGAGTTGATTCTACAGCGCCTGCAGCGCTCGCCGCGGTGCTGCTGATGCCGCACTTCTACAACATCACCCTGATGCTGAACCGCGCGGCGGAAACGCGGCGCCTGCACACGCAGACACACGGGCAAGCCGTGCGCGAGGTGATCGAGTCGCTGGCGACCAAGCATGCAGCCGTCTACGCGTGGGTAGTGATGCCGGATCACATCCACCTGCTGTTCTCGCGCGAGCAACCGTTGTCGAGCGTTGACGCGTTCGCGGGGCGCATCAAGCGCTGGATCAACAAGGCGCTGACCATGCGCTCGCTGCACAAGATGAACTGGCGCGACGGGTGCGTGACCTATCCCGTTGAGTTGACCACGCTGCGCCACGCCAAGGACCACATCCTCGCCAACCCGCTGCGGGCCGGGCTCGCCAAAGAGTTGGACGAGTACCCGCTGGCGGGCGCACCGGCACCGCTGCCCGACGGGGCATAACGAACCGGGCCGCGCGATGGCGGCCCGGGCAAGTATTCGCGTTGCAATCAGTTGTTGTTGTTGTCGTTCCCGCCGCGTGTGCGACGAGTCTGGCGATCGCGCCCGAAGCCCTCGCGCGCACCCGGCGTCGGCATGCCGCGCCCTTCGATGCCGCGCGACGTGCGATTGATGAGGTTCAGCGCGCTCTGCGCGCTCTCGGGGCTGATGTGGGTGCCGAGGCTGGTCAGGGTGGTCTGGTCCAGATCCTTGAGCTTCTGCTCAAACGCCGCCTGGTCGATTTCGATGCGGTCGATCTGCTGGCTCTGGCGTTCGCTGCGAATCTCGGCGCGCGTCTGCGCATGCAGCACCAGCACGTTGCTTACATCATTCACAGAGGTCTCGGGGATGTTCAGCCGTGCCGACAGATTCTGGATCGTGCGTGGTACGCTCTCGGTCAGGCGCTGCTTTTCGGTTTCGAGGTTCTTGATGCGGTCGGCTTGCCGCTCAAGGCGGCGCTGCTCGACGCGCTCTTCTTCCACGCGCGTGATCACGTCGCGCACAGCCGTATCGAACTCGCCGGTCTGCACAGCCGGGCCTTCCTTCGGCGCTTCCACGGGCGCTGTGCGCGCGCGCTTGAGCGCAGCCACTTCGG
This sequence comes from uncultured Planctomycetaceae bacterium, assembly GCA_964571035.1. Classification (GTDB taxonomy): domain Bacteria; phylum Planctomycetota; class UBA8742; order UBA2392; family UBA2392; genus JADJRK01. Next base: position 6,061 of record CAZNBU010000158.1, read on the forward strand.
CTTCCAACTCACTGACGCGCGGATCAACCGCACCCGGCTGCTCGCGCTTGAGTTCAGACCGCAGGTTGCCCTGCTCGGCGCGCAGCGCATCGATTTCGCGCTTGAGCGCCAGATTATCGCTGTTGTCCGCGGGCTCTGCCGCCGGCGTCACTTTGGCCGTGTGGGTTGTGTTCGTGCCGACCGGGATCACCCCCGACACGATCAAACCCGTAGACGCACCCGCCCCGATCAACCCAGCCGCTACTGCCGCAAGAACCGTCTTCATCGTCATGCTCCATCGAACTTGCGCTAATTAACCCGGGTTTGCGGGGGCCGGTTCCGGGAAAACTGCCTGTGGAATGAAATTCCTACGCTCCGAGGTACGGCTTGTAGACCATCAGGTACCCCAGGGCGGCTATCGTTTTGCCGTCCTTCAGGTTGTTCGCCTTCATCTGGACCCGCAGGTCCTTGAAGGTGAATGCCTTGGTCCGGATCTCCTCGTCGTCGTCCAGGTTCTGCTTGCCCGCCTTCAACCCGGTGGCGACGAAGATGTGCATCTTCTCGTCCAGAATGCCGGGGCTTGGGTAGAGCGTGAACAGGTGCTCGATCTTGTCCGCCTTGAACCCGGTCTCTTCCTCAAGCTCGCGCGCGGCGCAGGCCAGCGGGTCCTCGCCTTCGTCCAGCGTGCCGGCTGGGATCTCCCACAGCGGTTTCTTGGCGCCGATGCGCCATTGCTCGACCAGCAGCACGGTGTCGTTATCTATCATAGGGATGATGCACGCCGCGCCCGGGTGCTCGATCACCTCGCGGACAACCTGCTTGCCCTCATCATTCTGCAGCGTCACGCGGGCGACTTTGAACGCTTTACCTTCGTACACCCGCTCACGGTTCAACTGGATCATTGGGCAGCCCTGACGTCACGGTGCTTCAGTTCAACAGTCGCGGCGCCGGCGTCCAGCCGCCCGGCGGCCATGCCGGAAAGCCCCGGCGGCGAGCCCGGCACGAACACGTCCATCTGCCGCTCGCCGTTCGGCGGCAGCGTGAATTCACGCTCGGCCTGCGCAATCCGCATGCGGCCCAGCGCGCTGGCGTTTTTTGCGGAGCTGGCCTGGTCAACCCACTGGGCCTCCCACTTGCGCCCGTCGGTGGCTTCAAGGGTCAGCGTGCGCAGCTCGACCTTGAGGTCGGCTTCGCCTTCATTGCGCACAGCCAGTCGGTAGACCCGGCCCTCCTGCGAGATGCCCATGTCCTCGCGCACGCGATCGGACAGCTTCACGCTGTACTCGGGCGCTTCATCCAGGTCGTGAATGCTCACGTAGAGGCCGGACGTTTCGCCTTCGACCGACGCGACGGTGTCGCCGGTACGGCTGG
>CAZNBU010000159.1:0-7404 GCA_964571035.1 uncultured Planctomycetaceae bacterium
CGGCCGAGATCAGTTGGTCGAGTGTCGCCGCGGGAATCTGCCGGAGATCGACGCCGCCGATGGTGATACGGCCTTCCTGCGGATCGGCATGGCGCATCAAAAGTCGTGTGAGTGTCGATTTGCCCGAACCCGAAGAACCGACCAGGGCGGTCATCCCGCAAGCCGGCAGCGTCGCCGTGACGTCATCGATGATGGTGGCGGTCGCTTGTGCATAGCGAAACGTGACGCCTTCGAAACGCACCTCGAAGACCTCAGGTGTCGCGGCCGGCGCGCGCTGGGGGAGCGGCTGGACGGCCAGGAGGGCCTCGATGCGCTCCAGCGCGGCCTCGATCAGCTCCAGGCCTTGGGTGTAGGTCACAAAGGTCGCCATCGGTTCGGAAAAGCGCACGATGACGACCGTGACCGCCGCCAACACCGCAACGTCGAGTGTTTCCGTGACCACCCAGGTAACGCCGGCGATCACCACCAGTTGCAGCCCGAGTTCGACCACGCTGGCGATGAGCGTGTCCGGCTTGGCGCCTTGGCGGCGTGCAAGGGTCTGGACCTGCTGCAAATGCCGGAAGCCGGCCTGCAATGCTGACGCCTTTTCACCCTCGCTGCATGCCGCCCGCAGCACGGGAAGACCTTGGGAGTATTCGACGATATCGGCGTTGGTGCGCTGGTGCGCCTCGGCCAGCCGACGCATCCCTCGCCCCAAAGCGGGACGCCGCCAACGGTAGAGGGGGATGATCGCGGGAAACACCAACAGCATGATTGCCCCCAGGCGCCAATCGACCATCATGGCGGCGAGCGCGGTGACCAGCGGCGTCACGGTCGCCAGCAGGATCAGATTGGCGAAGAGCAGGGTGTAGTTGAGATTCTCGTCCACGTTCCCGAGCAACAGCGCGTTCATCTCCCCGGCCCTTTTGCCCTGCACCTGCTCCAGCGGCATGCGGCGCAGCTGTTCGCCGAGGCGCGTGCGCAGCGCATGGGTCGTTACCGCCATGTGACCGTTGTATTCGAAGCCCTGCGCCCACCAGCGCAGGATGGTGGCGATCACCGCCAGGGCGGTCATGGCCGTCAGCCAGCGCAGTGCGCCAGCCCCATCGCCTCGTTTGATGACGGCATCAAACAACGGAAACAGGCAGGCCAGGGCCAGCCCCTGGGCGGCAGCGGCGGCCAGCAGACCGATCAGGCTGGCCCGCAATGCCGGAGCCAGTGGACCGGCGCTGCGCAGCAACTGCCGGCAGGTTTCTCGCCAGGAAGTGATGCGGGAGGCTGGAGGTGTCATGGGGCGGGTTCCGCTGAGGTAGCGAGGCGCGCCGTTTGCGAACCACCCCGCAATACCCAGCCTTGGGCCTGCTCATAGCTACGCCAGAGCCGTGCATAGACGCCGCCCCGCTCGACCAGTGCGTCATGACGTCCCGACTCCGCCAGTTCGCCGCGTTCAAAGACCAGGATCCGGTCGGCGTCGCGGATGGTGGAGAGGCGATGGGCCACCATGATCACCGTCTTGTCGCGCATCAGTTCGGACAGGGCGCCCACCAGGGCGGCCTCGTTTTCCGGATCGGCAAAGGCGGTGGCCTCATCGAGCACCAGGATGGGGCGGTTCTGCAGGATGGCGCGGGCAATGGTGATGCGCTGGCGCTGGCCGCCGGAGAGGAACACCCCGCGTTCGCCGGCCGGCGTGTCGTAGCCCTGCGGCAGGTCGACGATAAACGCGTGGGCCTGGGCCGCGGTGGCGGCGGCGATGACTTCGTCCATGGGCGCCTCCGGCATCCCGAGGCGGATGTTGTTGGCGATGGTGTCGGCGAACAGGAAGGTCTCCTGGAAGACGAAGGCGACCTGTTTCATCAGCGTTTCGGTACTCATCTCCCGTACATCGACGCCGCCGACCAGAACCCGACCGGCGCAGACATCCCAGAAACGGGGGATCAGGCGCGCCACCGTGCTCTTGCCCGCGCCCGAGGGACCCACCAGGGCGGTTACCGTCCCCGGCGCGGCGTGGAAGCTCACGTCGCGCAAGGCATGCTCTCCTCCGTCACCGCCGTAGCGGAAACCGACCTTTTCGAAGGTGATGCCGGCATCCGTCGGCAGGCGCTCCTGTCCCGGTGCAGGCAGCACCGGCAGGGCCATGATCTCCTGGATACGGGCGATGCTCAGCTTGGCCTTGGCCACCAGATGGTTGAGCATCATCATCGGCATCATCGCCTCGGCCATGCCGGTGCCCACCAGCAACACGGCCACCCAGGTGGCGAAGTCGAGGGCATCGCGAAGCATCAGCCAACTGCCCAGCCAGAGCAGCACGACCAGGGTGGGCAGCGGGTTGAGGATCGCGAAGGAGAAACGGGCCGGGAAACCGGCCTGCCGGTACCAGGAGGTCAGCACCTCGAGGTAGTCCTCCAGGGCATGCTGATAGCGGCCGAAGGTTGCATTGCCGCTGTCGAAGGTGCGCACCACCGGCATGGCCTGGACGAATTCGACGATGGCGGCACTGACCCGTTCGCGCGCCGCGTTGTACCGCCGGCTCATCTCGGCGGAACTGCGCATTGCCAGGGCGAGTATGCCGAAACCGAATACCAGCAGGGCCAACGCCCCCACCGCCAGCCGCCAGTCCAGCCAGAGCAGGAGCAGAACGGTGAAGACCGGCATCACGAAGGCGCGGGCATAGAGTGGCGTACTGTCGGCAACAAAGATATGCAGCGCCTTGACATCGTCCTGCATGACCTTGGCCAGTGCACCGGCGCCGTAGCGCTGCACCTCGCCGAGAGAGACAGCGCCCAGGTGTTCCGCAAGACGGGAGCGCAAGAGGCTCTCCAGTCGGAAAGCGGCGTAGTGCGACTGGTTGAACGCGTTCAGCCGCAGCAGATAGCTCCCAACGAGACAACCGAGGGCACCAGCCATCGGCTGCCAGGGCCAGACCCGGGGCGCATCGATCAGTTGCTTGAGCACCAAGGCCAGCAGCACGAGCGAGACAAGCCCAAACAGCGCACTGAAGCCCGACAGCAGCATTGCAAAGCGGACTTGGCTACGCACTGGCCGCATGATCGTCCACGTCCCGCTCATCCGACCTCCTCAAGGGCCGGCTGTGGTGCGGCAGCCTCCCGAGTCTCTGCCTGATCTACGGCGACCTGTGCATCGCCCTCATTCCGATAGCCTAGAGACAGAATCGCAGCGAGTGCTGCCGCCAAGGCAGCGATCGCAAGCACCAGCGTGTAGCCGAGCTTCCCGGCCAGTGTGGTGCCAACCGTCATTACGCCCACGGCCATCGCCATGTGCAGCCCGTACTGAATGGCATAGTCAGTGGCCGGGCTCTCAACCGAAGCGCGATCCATCATCAAGGTGGACAGCACTGTTGCCGCCGGGTTATAGACGAGAAAATAGAGCCCCACGGCCGCTGTCGTGACCCCAAAATCGGCATACCCGAGGGCCGGCAAGGTAATGGCGACGATTCCCGGAATCTGAATCACCGCCGCACCGATCACGGCCTTGCGCCGATCGATCCACCGGAGCAGCCAGCCAGTCAGCAGGGCTGACGACACCCCCAGCAGGGATCCCAGAACGTTGACCGTAAAACCGATACGTTCCAGGCCCCAGTCCGCATCCACCAGGATCGGGGTAATGAGCGCATAGGCCAGACCGGTTCCCACTGGGTAGAGCAGCAGCAGCATGAACCAATGGCTGCCTCCCGGACGCCTCCAGAGCGCACCGATTCGCCGGATGAGGTTGGCACTAGAAGTACGCACCGTGGACCAGACGGGTTCGCGGAACCACATCAGTTGCACCAGCGATACGCCGGTTCCGACGGCGAGTATGCTCATACTGACCTGCCAACCCAGGTATGGATAGGCCATCAGCACCAAACCGCCACCAAGCATGTTTCCCAGCAGATTGCCTGCAATCTTGATGCCGTTGCCCAACCCACGCTCGGCGGTCGACAGCAACCGGCATGTCAGGCCGTCCACGGCCACATCCTGCGTCGCCGAAAGCAACGCCACCAGGAGACACAGCAGATAGACGATCAGGAAGTCGTCAATCGGCAGGAGCCAGCCCATGACCAGGAAGGTCGCCACCAATCCCGCTTGCATGAGGATCAACCAACTTCGGTAGTGTCCCCAGCGATCGAGCCCGATCTTGTCCACCAGCGGCGCCCACAGGAACTTCAGCGGCCACACCATGCCTAGCAGGTAGACCATCCCCAACTGCTCCAACGGGACCCCTCGCTCGCGCAGAATGGCGACGAGCGCCACCATGAAGAACCCCAGTCCGAGATACTGCGTGGTGTAGAGGCTTGCCAGCAGCCACCACGTGACGCGAGGCACCCCGTGCGCCCGTTCCGCTGCGCACGCGCGATCGATTGATCGTTTCATCGGACGGCGGAGGCGCGACTTTCCAGCCAGGCCCGCGCCTGTGCTTCGGCTTGCGCCCTGGTGGCCACGACCCGGTAGGGATAGGGCATCCGCGCCGCCGCCCCGCCATCCATCTTAGCCAGATACTCGCGGCGGCGCGTTTCGTCCGCCTCGATGCGGACGGCACCAACGCAATAGCGCTGTTGCAGGGCATGGTTGTCACGGCTCCACTTCGCATACGCATTCATGAATCGCGGAGAATGACGCGGCAGTTCGGCCCCTTCCAGCAACAATGCGAAGGGTTCGTTACGTCCGTACAGCGCCTGAATGCGCACCAGCAGTTCGTCCGCGTCTTCATCCGGCACGTGATTTGGCATGCGCAGAACTACCAGCGGCCAGCAAGCGGCGTCGATGGACCCGTTTCGGATGTCACCCGTTGACGGAGCACATCCGCAAGCGGTGCTCCTTTGGTCGTTGATCGTGTTCATGGGCGGCTCTCAGAAATAGTAGACGGCACCGACGCCGAGGGTCCGACCACGTGCCGGCGCACCTTGCGTCACCGTCGGACTGGCCCAGTAACCGAAGAGGTCGTACTGCTCGTCCAGCAGGTTGTCGCCGTACACGTAGATTTCCGCGTTGCCCGACACCACGCCGATACGCATGTCGACCTTGCGGTAAGCGCGCAGGTCGAAGTGGTTCTGCGCGTCCGCGGGCCGCGTTCCCACGTACTGGTAGCTCAGACGACTGTTCAATACGGGCGAGGAAAGCCCCATGAACTCCGGCAGAGGAACGCGATGGGTAACCGCGAGGTTACCGCTCCACCGGGGGACATCGGGCCTCCTGCTCCCGGCACGGACATCGCCGCCCAAGGCGCCGATGGCATCGCTGGTGATCGTGGCGTCGATGTAGCTCAGGCCGCCGGAGAACTCGAAGCTGCCTCCGACGCGCCACGTTCCCTCCAACTCGGCACCTTTGCTCTCGGTATCCGCGTTGATCGTGCTGGTGGAGAACGTGGCGGGGTCATAGCCGAGCAGGTGATCGTCCTTCACCCTGGTCAGGAACAGGGCACCGTTGAGAGCGAAACGGCGGTCCGCGGATTCCGTCTTGAATCCGATCTCGACGGCGTTCGAACTCGAGGGTTTGTATGGCTTGCTATCGGCGACCTGAGTCGCGAAGTCGCTGAACCCGCCCGATTGGTAACCGCGCGAAAGGGCGCCGTAGACGTTGGCGTGGGGCGTGATGGCGTAGGACAGGGCCAATCGTCCGGTCGTGTAGTCGTCATTCAGCCTCCGGTTGTCCTGGACGGCGCCAGCGCCGTAGTAGGTGGCGTCGTAGCTCTTGCGGTCCCAGGACTGGCGCAATCCGCCCGTCAGTTTCAACGCTTCACCAAGCGGATAGGTGACTTCGCCATAGGCGGCGTAACTGTCGGTCTTGAAGTCACGATCCTGGCGATTGCCACCGGTGGGATAAGTCGAATCGTACGTCCGCTCAGACTGGGACAGACTCAGGCCCGTCACCCAGAATACGGAAGCCCCAGGCAGCGAGGTCCAGCGCAGATCCTGGCTGACGACCCTCTGCTCCGACAAGTCCTTGCGCAGGTATTCGACGGGGAAACCGTAAAGAGCCTGCATGTTGCGGCGGTCATAGCCGCCGACCGAGTCATAGTCGGTGGAGGTATAGGCGGTGATCGAGGTGACCCGGCTGTCGCGCAGGTCGTGATTGATCTCCGCCGAATAGCGCTCGACGACCTTGCGATTGTCGTCGAAGATGCCCGGCGTGAAGTCCTGCGACGGTGGATCGTCATAGGGCCGCAGCATCGTCAGTCTCGGGCTGCGCTTGTTCTCGTGCCTTTCTGCAGTGAACAACATATTGGTGCCGCTGGCGATGTCCCAGAGCAGACTGCCGCGAAATGCCAAATCGGTGGGCTTGGCCAGCGGCTTGCCATCCTGGGCGCTCTCGATCCAATGATCGAAGCCCGAGTTTCGCACCGCGAAACGCCCGCTGAGGCGTTCGGACAAGGGTCCGCTGACCACCGCCTCCTCCAGATGCTGCCTGTCCTGCCCATACTCGTCTCGAATATGACCTTCGAACATGCGTGTCGGCCTGCGGGTGACGATGTTGATGGCCCCAGCTTGGCTGTTGCCGCCGAACAGCGTTCCTTGCGGCCCTTTCAACACCTCGACACGCTCGACATCCAGGGTGCCCAGGCTCACGTTGCGCATGGACATCGAAACGCCGTCAACGATCATCACCACCGACCCGTCATCCATGCTGACCTGGTTCAGCGATCCATTTCCGCGGATGAGAATGTTCGCGGAATTGGGCTCGCCACCGTACGAATTGACGGTGACCCCCGGCGTGCCTTTGAGCGCCTCCTCCGCAGTCTGCAAGCGGCGGGCCTCCAGTTCCTCTCCACCGATAACGCTGAGGCCGAATGGGACATCGACGGCACGCTCCTCACCCTGACGGGCCGTCACGGTGACGACGGGCAGCTCACTGCCATCGGCGCCATCCGCCATAGCAGCACCCTGCACCGGCTCCGCCGCATATGGCTGGGCTGTCGGCAAGACGAGTGCAAGGGAGAGGGCGACGAACAGTGGCTTGAAGCGCAACTGGCCCTGTCGTTCCGTATTGCGGTCTTTCCCGCAGATGCTCCGATTTGTGCTCAGAAACTCTCTCGACACGGCACCGATCGGCATATTCGTCCCCTGACAGCATTCTCAATGCGCATGATTATCATTTTCTGCATTGACATGAGCCGCTCAAGGCGGGCGGAGCGCAGCTCAGAACGGGAAAACAATCGGGAGTCTGGGGAGGGGGTTGTGCCGCCATGCGGCTACTACCCCTGGAGACACACCGCGCTTATCGGCGATTAGAAAGGGGGTAAGCAGCTCACCTACACAGATCCTTCAGGCTCGAAGGGAGGACGCCGTGAACTTTCTTGAAGCCGGCTGCAAAGTGGCTCGGATTGGAATAACCGACAAAGGTCGCCGCCTCCGTCACACCCACCCCATGGGACTCGATCATCACTCGCGCCTTCTCCATCCTTACCCCACGGAGATAGTCGGCTATGGTA
>CAZNBU010000160.1:0-7369 GCA_964571035.1 uncultured Planctomycetaceae bacterium
CCGGGCGCTACTGGCAGATGGTGGACGACCTGAAGATCAACATCTTCTACACCGCGCCGACGGCGATTCGCGCGCTGATCGCCGCCGGCGACGAGCACGTGAAGAAGCACTCGCGCAAGTCGCTGCGCGTGCTGGGCAGTGTCGGCGAGCCGATCAACCCGGAGGTCTGGCGCTGGTACCACGACACCGTCGGCGACAAGCGCTGCGCCGTCGTGGATACCTGGTGGCAGACCGAAACCGGCGGCATCCTGATCACGCCGCTGCCGGGCGCGACGCCGTGCAAGCCGGGCTCAGCCACGTTCCCGTTTTTCGGTGTCGAGCCTGCGCTGGTGGACGACGAGGGTAAAGAAGTCCAAGGCAACGGCGTGCGCGGCAACCTGGTGATGAGGCGTTCATGGCCGGGCCAGGCACGCACGATCTACGGCGACCACGCCCGCTTTCGCGAAACCTACTTCTCGCGCTTTCCGGGGTACTACTTCACGGGCGACGGGTGCTCGCGCGATGCCGACGGATACTACTGGATCACCGGTCGCGTTGACGACGTGTTGAACGTCAGCGGCCACAGGCTAGGCACAGCCGAGGTCGAAAGCGCACTGGTGGAGCATGACGCGGTGGCGGAAGCCGCGGTGGTCGGGTTCCCGCACGACATCAAGGGCGTGGGCATCTACGCGTACTGCATCATCAACCCGGAAGAAGCCAAGGGCGACCAGAAGGACCTGATCGGCGCCCTGAAAGAGAAAGTGCGCGAAGTGATCGGCCCGATCGCCACGCCCGACCGCATCCAGATCGTGCCCGGGTTGCCCAAGACCCGCAGCGGCAAAATCATGCGCCGGATTCTCCGAAAAATCGCCGCCGGCGAGTACGATGAGCTCGGTGACACGACAACGCTGGCGGATCCTGGCGTGGTCGAGCAGATCGTCGAGGGGCACAAGGCACTGAAGTAGTGCTCGACTCAAGCGCGGCACAACCAATCATTGCGACCAACCCCGGCCCTGCTGAGCAGGAGCCGCTGCTTTCCCTTCCGAACCTGCTGACGCTGGTTCGCCTTCCGCTTGCTGTGGTTTCGTGGCTCGTTGCGCCCTGGCCTTGGGCGTTGATTGCTGTGATGGTGGCAGCCGGTGTCAGCGATGTGCTGGACGGTTGGTTTGCGCGGCGCATGCGCGACCTGCGCCGCAAGCACGGCAAGCCGGTGCGATTGCTGGGTGAAAAGGGCGGGCGCGGCGCGTGGCTTGACCCCGTGGTGGACAAGGTGTTCGTGGTGTCGACGCTGGCGGCTGTGGTGGTGTTCTACGCGCCGCCGTGGTGGTGGCTGCCTCTTATCGCCGCGCGCGAGTGCGTGCAGTTGCCCCTGGTCGCGGTCTACAAGCTGGTGCCTGGCGTGGCGAACCGGCTTCGGTTTGACTTCCGCGCGGGGCCGCTGGGCAAGCTGGCGACCGTGGCGCAGTTTCTCGCGGTATGGGTGTTCGTTCTTGACGCGTCAAGCTGGTTCGCTTTTGCGCTGGCGGCGGGCATGACCGGGTTCGTGGCTGCGCTTGACTACGTGCGTCACGCCATCACGCACGCGCGGCCCTGATCACCGGCCGCGCTCCAGCTTGGTCTTGAGCTTGCGCGTGTGGCGCTTGAGGCCGAACTGGCGCAGCGCTGTCTCGCGCACGAAGGCTACGGCGTCCTCGACCGAGTCGGTCAGCATGATGCGGTTGACGTCGGCTTCTTCGATGGTGCCGGCGCGCACCATGGTGTCGCGCAGGAACCCCATCAGGGGTTCCCAATAGTCGCGGCCCATCAGCACCAGCGGGAACTCTTCGATCTTGCGCGTCTGGATCAGCGTTGCTGTTTCGAATACTTCGTCGAGCGTGCCGAACCCGCCGGGCGGCGCGATGAACGCGTAGCTGTATTTAACCAGCATCATCTTGCGCACGAAGAAGTAGCGGAACTCGACGAACTTATCGAGGTACTCATTCGGGCTCTGCTCGCGCGGCAACTTGATGTTGCAACCGACGCTGGGCGCGCCGACATCGCGGGCGCCGCGGTTGGCGGCTTCCATTACGCCCGGCCCGCCGCCGGTCAGCACCGTAAATCCGGCACGGCCAAGCTGCCGGCCGATCTCGCGCGCCATCTCGTAGTACGGGTGCGTTTCGGGAAAGCGCGCGCTGCCGAAGACACTGACACACGGGCCAACGAAATGCAGCGCGCGGAACCCGCGGATCAGTTCCCAGAATACGCGCGTGGCCCGCGCCAGCTCGGCGATGCGCGAGCGCGGGCCCTCAAGGAACAGGCGCTCGTCGGCATCGACGGTGCCTTTGCCCCACGGACGGTCACGCGCCTCTTCAGGCGGCGGATGGTCTGGTGAAACGTCGTTCACAGCGTCAGTGTGTGGCGCTGCGCGCAATGCGCAAGGCTTCAGTCACCCGCCTTGACTTCAACGCCCTTCTGCTCGCGCTTGGCAAGCTCGGCGTACGCGGTATCGCCCAGCACGCGCCAGTTGAGAAACGCCTGCGCGCGAGAGAGCCCGTGCATCATCGCCGACGACGGCGAAAGAAAGTGATCCATCCCGCGCACAATGATGCACTCGCGCGGCCCTTGCAGCGCACCATACACCTTGGTCGCCACCGTTTCGTCCTCATCGCCCGCAACGATGCACACAGCCGGTTTGTGCTCCGACTTCCACTCGTCCGGCCCCGAAGGCGCAAGCGCAAGGCACGCGTTGAAGCGCTTGTCGGTGGCGCAAGCCTGCAATGCCGCATACCCACCGCGCGAGTGGCCGGCTGCGACCATTCGTGTCATATCAACTTTGCCCTTGAGGCCGTTGTCGCCGGACTCTTGCTGCTGGCCAATCCAATCCGCTACCTTGGAATACAGCCCCGCGCGCTCGTCGGCTGTGCCGGTGTTGAACGCGACCGTAACGCAGATGAAGCCCCAACTGCCAAACCAGCGTGTGAAATCCTCGTACCCGCGATAGGTCGCGGCCTGGCCGCCCGGCGAAAGCACCATTACGGGGAAAGGTCCGTCGCCCTGCGGCAAGGACATGTACGCCACGAGTTCGCTGTCGTCGCCAACCTTCACTTGCACGATGCTCTCGTCCGTCTTGTGCGTCCCGCGCGCGCTGGGGCTGGGTACCAGCGTGGCGCCGAGGTATTGGCTGAACTCGCCCTTGCGCTTCTCCTCAAGGGTGTACTTGAACCCGCCGCCGGCTTTCTCGAACGTGTAGCGCCACTCGCCGCGGGCTTTGCCCTCGTGCTCGGCTTCGGTGCAGATCACCTTGTCGTCTTTCGACTCGACATTGAAGGTAATCAGGTCCCCCATCGCCCACTGCCGCATACGGATGCGCTTGTTGACGTTGTCCCAACTGAAGACCCGCAGGTCTTCAAAGACGATCATGCCCTCCATCGTGCTGGTGCTGGTGACCGTGAGCACGGTGTTGTTGACGTCCCATTCCCCCTTGAAGCGCTCGTGGTACGCGCCCAGCGGGTTCTTGCCCATGCCCTCGAAGGAGCCGGCCAGGAACGCGATCGCCTCGAGCTGCTTCGAGTGGTCCGGCAGGTGCGGCGCCCGCTTTTCGTCCTGGGCTACGTGAAAGGCTGGGATCAAGGCGATCAAGAACAACGCAAGAAAACCCCGCATGGCAACTCCGTTTGTTGTAGGTGCACCCAGCCAGACACGGTAGCGCGACCCAGCCTGCCGGTAAACGCTGGAAACTGTGTGCTCCGGCAACAAAAGCAATTGACGCGGCGCCGCCCCAATCCTTGGCTATGCATCCATTCGTTGTCTAGACAATCCGCCCGGGGCCACGGGGAGGATACCGATGCTCAAGCCTGTCATTGCATTGCTTGTGTCTTTCGTCTGCCTGTTTATTGTCGCGCCCGGGTTGAACGCCGAGGCAATCGACAGCGATTTCCGCCTGCCCGACCGCTCGGCGCGCCAGAACATCTTCGGCACGCCCGAGATTGAACGCTCCGGCGGCGGGCTGACCGACACCGGGTGGCTGAGCGGCGCGAAGAAGCGCTCAAGCTGGCCGTACCGCGGATTCGAAATCTCGTCGCACTCGTCGCTGTACCCGGTGTTTCTCGCCGTGGGCCAGAGCGTAGATTTCGCGATCCCGGTGGTGCCGTGGCTGGCGCCAATGGTGCGGGTGGAGGGGTACGCGGGGTTGATCTTCACCGGCGTAATCTTCGACCTCGGCGCGCGCGCCCGCATCGACATCAGCGACACGTTCGGCGTGTTCTTTGAGGGAACGGGCCGCTTCGGCCTGGGCGAGTTGACGATCGCCGAACTCTTCGAAAGCTTCTACGAGGAGTACGTGGACGCCCACATCGACCAGGTAAGCGGGTTCGGGTTCAGCACAGCCGCAGGCGTCGAGCTGGGCGGGCCCAACGTCCGCTTCACGATCGGCCTGCACCTGAGCTACCTGTTCCTCAACGCCGCCCTGCGCCTCGGCAAAGACCTGAACGTAGATCTGCCAACCATCAGCGTAGCCACCTTCGGGTTCACATTCGGAATGCGCTTCTTCGTCGGATAGAAGTCGGATAGAAAACGCCCCGTCACGACGGACGGGGCGTTTGAAGTTGCGGCAAAGCTATCCCAGGTTCTTGGCGGCAAAATCCCAGTTTACGAGGCTGCTGAGGAACGTCTCGATGTACTTGGGACGGGCGTTGCGGTAGTCGATGTAGTACGCGTGCTCCCACACGTCGATCGTCAGCAGCGGCTTGTCGCCGTTGCGCATCGGGTTGTCGGCGTTGCCGGTCTTTACGATCTTCAGCTTGCCGTCCTTGCCCTGTACCAGCCACGCCCAGCCGCTGCCGAACTGGGTTGTGGCTGCGTTGCTGAACTCTTCCTTGAACTTGTCGAAGCTGCCAAAGGCCGCATTGATGGCTTCGGCGAGCTTGCCCGAAGGCGCGCCGCCGCCGCCCGGCTTCATGCTGTGCCAGTAGAAGGTGTGATTCCAGACCTGGGCTGCGTTGTTGAAGACACCGCCTTCGCTGGTCTTGATCAGGTCTTCCAGTGACTTGGAGGCCTCCGGCTTGCCTTCGGTCAGCTTATTGAGGTTCGTCACATAAGCGTTGTGATGTTTACCATAATGGTAGTCCAGCGTCTCCTCGCTGATGTGTGGCGCGAGGGCGTTCCTCTCCCAGGGAAGCTTTGGAAGCTCGAAGGGCATGGTGTTCTCCCGGATTCTTGGCGCGGTTTGACCGCAAAAGTGACTGTTTCGGGTGCCTTTATAAAGCCCCAGCTTTCGAAATCAACCGGTCAAAAAACCTGAAATTCGCGTGTAAGCGGCCGATACCTATGTCAACATATAGATACCTGCCCGTGCTGGGTCCGGATTGTGCATAGGTTCACCACCGCCCGGCGCGTACAGGAGTGTGCGGAAAATTTGAGTGTCCGGCATTCGCCGGACGCTTCCGAGGGACTTACTGGAGAGCAGATGATGAATTATCCGACAAAGGCGCTCCTCGCCATCGGCGCTGTGGCGCTGATGGGCGTGATCGCCCAGCCGCTTGCAGCACAGTGATGAGGTGGTGCCCCGATGCCGGGCCGTGCGCCCGGTCAGATTCCCGCCGCCAGACGAGCGCCCGTCGTTGTGGACCAGACCAAGGTTCCCAACTGGCAAAAAGCAGACGTTGCGACGCTCGAGGGTGCAGCCAAGGAAGAGCGCCCGATTATCCTGTACTTCGCCGATGAAGCCGACAGCGACTTTGCCGTTTACGGCGACGAAGTCACCACGCTGAGTAAAGAGAACGCGGTGTTCATCAAGTTCGCGCACAACGCGGACCGTGAAAAGTCGCCGTGGGCTGCCGATTCGGTCATCCCGGTCAACAAGCTGCTCACCGACAACCCGGCGCGCGAGTACAACGTGCCCGTCGGCAAGGCAACCATGATCGTGTGCGACTGGCACGGCAACGAGTACTTCCGCCCGAACAGCCACAATAACGCGGACCAGATCAAGCGCTTCCTTGAGCAGGTCACCGACCGTGTTGACCGCGCCAACAAGGGCCTTGAGAAGGACCTCAAGAAGGCGCAGAAGTACCACGAGAAGAAGGACGTCCGCAGGACGATCAAGTACCTGAAGGACAACTTCGAAACCGGCCTGTACGGCCTGCCGGCGCAGGAAAGCTCGGTCAAGCTGTATCGCGAAATCATGCAGGAAGGTCGCGACAAGCTGGCAACGCTGGTTGAGAAGGGCGATTCAGACGGGATCAAGGGTCTGATGAAGGAATTCGACGACACCGAACTCGAGAAGGAAGCCGAGGAGGCGTTGAAGAACCCGGTCACTCAGGCCGATAAGGGCAAGTAGTACGAAGTGCATGATCAAGGGGACGGGCTTCGGCCCGTCCCTCTTTTTTTTGCTGAATTGCCGGATGACTGGTGTAAGCTGACGCAGCAGCACGTTACTTATTACCGGGAAGCCAAAGACATGCTGAACGCACACAAAATGCCGTTCCGCTGAGCCGCACTCGCAAGGAGTGGCGGCGCCGCTTCCCTGAGGGTTTGACCCAGCACATCAATCTCCTCCATCGGGTACAGGTTCCGCCACCTCTTATGGGTGCGGTGCGCGCTTGTACTGAGGTCAGACAAACCGGTGTGGTTTGGAACCTGGAAGGAGGCTAGATGAGAACCTTTGTGTCACTTTGGCTTTTAGGAGTGATTGCCCTGGTGGGCATCGCTGCTGAGCCGTTGCTTGCCCAGTGCGGTGGCTGTGGCAGCGGGCCGAACCCGTCAGTAGGCGGTTCAGGCGGATGCGGCGCCGGTCAGAGCGGCGGCATCGCCGGAACCGGCGGCGGTGCGGCACGCGGCTGCGGTTGCGGCGGAAGCAGCAGCTCGGCAAGCTCGGGCAATGCGGCGCGGGGAGCCCCGCCCGTCATTCGCGCGGAAGCGAAGCCCGTGTGGCAAGACGCCAGCGCCTCGGCGCTGGAGACAGCGGCTGCTGAGAAGCGGCCGATTGTTGTCTACTTCGCCGACGAAGCAGACAGCGAGTACGCGATGATTGGTGAAGACCTGGCGGAGCTGAGCAAGACCACCGCGGTGTTCATCAAGATGCCGTACAACGCCGACCGTTCGAAGTCCGAATGGGCGGAAGACAGCGTTGTGCCGGTCAACAAGCTGCTGAGCGACAACCCGGCACGCGATTTCGGCATCAAGGTTGGCAGCGCTGAAGTGCTCCTGCTCGACTGGTTCGGCAACGAGTTCCAGCGCTATGGCTCCAACGCAAAGGCTGACGTTCTCAAGAAGCACATTGAGATGGTGGCCAAGCGCGTTGAAGACACCAATGGCAAGCTCGAGAAGTACCTCGAGAAGGCCAAGGAAGCCAACGCCAAGTCCGACCGCAAGGACGCCGTAAAGTACCTGATGAAGAACTTCAGGGACGGCATCG
>CAZNBU010000161.1:0-2535 GCA_964571035.1 uncultured Planctomycetaceae bacterium
ATTGTCGAGATGCACCATCGCCGCAAAGTGGACGCGCCCAGCGGCACTGCACTCGGCCTGCTGCGCGCCGCCGGCGAGGGGGCGCAGCGCAACCCCGATGAAGTCGTGCGGCACGGGCGCTCCGGCCAGACCGGCCAGCGCCCGCCGCGCGAGATCGGCATGCACGCCCTGCGCGGCGGCGACGTGGTCGGCGACCACACGGTGATCTTCGCCGCCGACGGCGAGCGCGTGGAGCTCACGCACAAGGCCTCGTCGCGAGACACCTTCGCAGCCGGCGCCCTGCGCGCCGCGGAATGGCTCAAGGGCAGGCCGCCCGGCGAGTACACCATGGCGCAGGTGCTGGGGCTCTAGGTGTCGTTGAAGTCGTCGTCGTCCGCATTGAGCAGCACGCCGTCGTGTGTCGTGCGCAGCCCCTGGTTGGGCTTGGCGATGCGGGTCGCCTTATCGTCGTCGTCGTCGGCGCCCTCCTTGCGGATGCGCTTGGTGATCTTGCCCGAGATCTTGCCGGAGATGTGCCCGGTCGTCGCGCGGCCCGAGGTGCCGTGAATCACCGGCCCGATCAGTCGCACGATGTGCTCGACCAGGTTTTCCATCTCGAAGGGCTTCTGCACCAGGTCATCGACGCCGCTGTCGACCAGCGTGTCGATCGCTTCCTGGTCGCTGCTGTCGGTGATGCCCACGATGGCGGTGTCGCGCTGCTTGGGCAAGCTGCGGATCGCGCGGCAGACCGCGTCCCCGCGCATGTCGCCGATGGCGACCTCGATCAGCACCACGTTGGGCTGGAACTTGCCAAGCAGGTAGCCCGCCATGAACGGGTCGCGCGCGGCCTCCACCTGGTACTCGTAATCCGCCAGCCCTCTGGTCAGAAGGCTTACGTAGTGCGGGTCCGGATCGAGCAACAGCACGCGGTTGTTGCGCGAGATCAGCGAAGTGGTCGGCAGACTGCGCCGATGACAGAAATCATCGAGGTCTTCCTGGCTTATGCGGGCGTGGCCGCCGGGAGTGCGGTGAATCTTGAGCAGGCCTTTGCGGATGGCACCGATGATGGTGTTGCGATGCACGTTGCACAGCTTGGCGACTTCACTCGTCGTGTAATACTTGGTCACGGGCTGCCACCGAGAGGTCCAGGGCAGGTCTCTGGGATGGCCTGCCGCCTGAGCCCAGAATGTACCTTACAAGTTATGCGAAGTCTAAGAAAAAGGTACAGACAACCACCGCCCAGACAGCCCTGATCGCACAACAGCGAACGTCGTAAAGGGCTCTTTTTCAACAAGTTACGAGGAACCAACCAGCTCGCCTCAGGTGCCCATATTATTTAAGAAGCACACGATATAGTGATATTAGTAATTTATTAGTTCGGCAATCGCACAGAACGCATCGTTGATTTTAGTCGCTCGCGTGGCGATGCCGATCAACCCCCTGCGAATACGATTGTTTCGGGCTATGCCTTGTGCCATGAAGGGGTTGGTTTCGGCCCGCGGCAGCCCCCGCGATACTGACCTACTCTCGCGCCAAATCCTTCAACTTCAGCAACTCCGCCAAAGCCTGTTCCGGCGTTACCACCGTGGTGTCCAACTCCTCAAGCGCCTTCATTGCACGGTTCTCGCTGACCGTGAACAGCGCCAGTTGCGACTGCTTCGGGCGCTTCAACCTCGGCCCAGCCGGCTGACCGCGCGTCGCCTTGCCGGAGAGCACGGGGCTGTCGGCTTCCAGCTTGGCGAGGATCGCGCGGGCGCGGCTGACGATTTCGCCGGGGATGCCCGCCAGCTTGGCGACATGGATGCCATAGCTGCGGTCGGCGCCGCCTTCGGCGATCTGGTGCAGGAAGATCAGCTCGTCGTTCCACTCGCGCACCACCACGTTCAGGTTCTTCACACTGTCGAACTGCAAGGCCAGCTGCGTCAATTCGTGATAGTGCGTGGCGAAGAAGGTGCGCGCCTTCAACTCGCGCAGCAGGTATTCACTGACAGCCCACGCGATGCTGACACCGTCAAAGGTGCTGGTCCCGCGCCCGACTTCATCCAGCACGATCAGGCTCCGGTTGCTCGCATGGTTCAGGATGTTCGCGGTCTCCGCCATCTCCACCATGAACGTGCTCTGCCCGCGCCCAATGTCGTCCGCGCTGCCAAGCCGCGTGAAGATGCGGTCCACCGCGCCGACGCGCGCCTGCTTGGCTGGCACGAAGCTGCCCGCCTGCGCCAGCAGCACACACAGCGCGACCGTGCGCACGTAGGTGCTCTTGCCCGCCATGTTTGGCCCCGTGACCACCGCCATCGTCGCGCGTTCCAGTACCGCGTCGTTCGGCACGCACTTGCCCGGCTCCAGCGTGCTCTCCAGCACCGGGTGCCGCGCCTGGATCAGCCGCAGCTCGCGCGAGTCATCCAGCTCCGGCCGTACCCACCCGCGGTCGTGGGCGACGGTCGCCAACCCCGCCAGCACATCCACCAGCGCCACCAAGCGCGCGCTGGCGAGCAGGCGATCCGAGTGCCGAGTCAACTCTTCGCGCAACTCGTTGAACAACGCGGCTTCCAGCGC
>CAZNBU010000161.1:2545-7361 GCA_964571035.1 uncultured Planctomycetaceae bacterium
GATCGCGTTCTCGCCTTCCAGCGCCTGGATGCGCTTCTCTGCATTGAGGATCCGTGACTCGTACTCCTTCAACTCAGGCGTGATGTAGCGCTCTGCCGCCTTCAGTGTCTGCTTGCGGATGTAGTCGTCCGGCACCTTGCCCGCCTGTGCGTGCGTCACCTCGATGTAGTACCCGAACACCGAGTTGAACCCGACTTTCAACGACGGAATGCCCGTGCGCTCAGCCTCCTGCTGCTGAAAGCGCGTCATCCACGAGCTGCCGTCGCGCCCGAGCGCCCGCTGCTCGTCCAGCTCGGCATTCACTCCGGCGCGGATCACGCCCCCATCCTTAAGACTGGCTGGCGGGTCGTCGGCCAGTTTTCCCTCAAGTAATTCGCGCAGGTCGCCAAGCGCGTCCAGCGACTCGCCGGCGTACGCCAGCAGCGCGCTTTCAGTGCCGCCCAGCGCGCCCCGCAGCATCGGCAGGCGCCGCAGCGCTGTGCGCAGACCGTCCAGGTCACGTGGCGCCGCACGACCGCTGCCCAGCTTGCCCGCCAGCCGCTCCAGGTCAGGCAATCCACCCAGCGCCTCGCGCAGCATGTTCAACCGCCGCGGGGTGTGGACCAGCTCGTCCACGGCTGCGTGGCGGGCGGTGATCTTGCGCGCGTCGGTCAGCGGTGCGGTCAGCCATGAGCGCAGCTCGCGCGCGCCCATGGGCGTGCTGGTACGGTCCACACAATCAAGCAGGCTGCCGGCGCGGCGGTTCTCGCGCAGCGTGCGCGTGATCTCCAGCGCGTCGAGCGTCGCGCGGTCGAGCGCCATCACCTCGCGCGGGTTGAAGCGCTCCAGCGTGCGGATGTGCGCGATGCGCCCGCGCTGGTTCTCCGCCAGGTAGGCCAGCAGCGCGCCGGCAGCGGCTAACTCCGGCGCGCCCTCGTCGTCGAACCCGAACCCCTGCAGAGTCTTCACGCCGAACTGGCGGTGCAGCTCTTCGACGGCGCGCTTGCGGTCGAAGCTGAAGTCGGGCGCCGCGGTCAAGCTGGCTTTGGTGTGATCGCGCAAAGCCAGCACGCTTTCGCGCTCGCCGACCCACAGCTTCTCGGGCAACAGCAGCTCGGCCGGCTCCAACCGCGCCAAGGCGGGCGCAAGGTCAGCCTCCGCCGCGTCGGTACACAGAAAGCGCCCGGTGGAAAGCTCCGCCCAAGCCAACCCGCCCGATGCCTTGCCTTTCGGTGGAATCCACGCGGCAATGATGCTCGGCTTGCGCGCATCCAGCAGCGTCTCTTCGAGCACCGTGCCGGGTGTGATCACGCGCGTGACGTCGCGCTTGACTAAGCCCTTGGCTTCGGCGGGGTCTTCGACCTGCTCGCACACCACCACGCGCAGGCCGGCTTCCAGCAGGCGCGGCAGGTGCTGGTCGAGCGCGCGCAGCGGGAACCCCGCCATGTCGATCGGGTTGCCCTGCGAGTCATCGCCACGGGTGGTCAGGGTGATGCCGAGAGTTTCAGCCAGCTGGCGGGCGTCTTCGAAGAACGTCTCGTAGAAATCGCCCATCTGGTAGAGCAGCAGCGCGCCGCCATGCTTGTCCTTAAGCTCGCGGTACTGCCGCATCGCGGGCGAGTCTTCGCCTTTGCCACCCATGCGCGGGAAGATAGCAGCGCGCGACTTGCCTTGCCATGCAACTGCTTGGACGCGAAGGAGCGAAGTTGGCGAAGGACGCGGAGAGCTTGCGCCTAGGCCGACGTTCTACTCGCGATACATCGCCTGGGCTCTCGCAGACGCCCAAATAGAGTAACAGGACGGGCAGGACAGGCAGGAGAAAACAGTCCTGATCGTCCTGTCAGTCCTGTTTCTTTCAGTAGTTCTCTGCGCCTCCGCGTCTCTGCGAGAGACCGTTTTTCAGCATTTGCATTGCAGCGAAAGCAGGCGAAACACGAAAGACTCTTCGCGTTCTCCGCTCCCTTCGCTCCTTCGCGTAAAGGCAGTTCAAACCAAACGGCGGGTGACGATGTGGCCTGGGCGCAGGCCCGCGTCGGTTACCTTCTTGATCATGGCTTCGAGCTCGGGGTGCTCGCCGCGCGCGATGCCGTCGCCGGGCGGGGAGCCGTCCAGCAATGTCGGCGCGCCGCCGAGGCGCTTGGTCAGGTAGTGTGTCGCGGCAAACACGCGCTCGAGCACTTTGCGCGGCTGGGTCACGCCCGCGACCGCGTAGCTTACTGCAACGCGCTTGGTCTGCCCCTTGGCGCCGGCGCGCAGTTCAACGCCGTCGGCGTCCACGCGGAACACCGGGTCGCCCATCGACTGCCCGCCGTTCCACACGAAGCCCTTGTTCGCGCGCTTGAGGCCGAGGCACAGGCAGGCATCGGTGAGCTTGGCAACGTCGATCGCGCCGCTGATCGCCAGCCCGAACTTGTCCCCCAGCTTGCCCTTCAGCGCCGCCAGCTTGGTGCTGCGGGCAGCCGCCGACGCCGCGTCTTCCTTGGGCGGCTGTTTGGTGCGTTGCAATGTTTTGGCGACACGGCCCGCCACCATCTCGAACATCTGCAGGTCGTCTTCGGCCAGCGGGGTGCCGGTGCCGGGCAGCAGTTCCTGCGCGACGAGGATCTGCGCGGGCTCGGGCGTCATGGGCCCGACTTCCATCCACGGCTCGCTGGCGGCGTTGCGGCCGAACAGGTGCACGTCGGCGAGGCTCTGGAACAGCCCCTGTCCGAGGATCTCGCCGAGCTGCTGGCCGGAGGGCGAGCCATCAGCGACCTGGATTGCATAGAACGCCCCGGGCAGGAACTCGCGGTCGCCGGGAAGCTCGCGGATCGGAGGCAGGAGTTGCGAAGCATCTTCGCTGCCCGCCTCCTCTACCGCGAATTCGCCAGTTACATCCGGTTGAAGCTCCAACCCTTCCGGGGCCAGTTCATCGCTCATGCTGCGTCCCATCCACCCAAGAGCACCCTGATCATACCCCATGACAGCACAAAACACAGGATGTTCAGGGGTTGTGCAGAGTTGTGCAATTGAGGGGGACTGTCCCGGAAGTTCGGGACTGTCCCCGCATCTGGAAGCATTAGAAAGCGTGCATCGCAGGTTGCGCGTGCACGCTCGCGCCATCGAGCTACAAACCGCCGTCAAACTTGGAACCGCCGCCACATGTCAACTTGCTACATTGAACCGCGTGCAGCCGCTAACCAGAAAAGACATCGCCTCATACCAGCGCCGGCGACGCTTCGCGCCGCTGGTGATGCTGCTGTTTCCCTTCATCGGAATGCCGGTTGCGTTGGCGTGCATCCTTGCTGTCGGGTTTTCCCTTGCATGGATGGGGTTTGATGCCGGCCCGGCTGTGGGCGCAGCCGTCTTCCTGGCATCCGTCGGCGCGGTCATGTACGGGCTATCGCGGGTCGTTCGGCGCATGAGCCGATGTCCTTTCTGCACCGCAGCCCAACCCGCTGCCGGCTGGCTTTCCACCGTACCGGCGACCTGCAGAACCTGCGGTCAGCCCCTCACGACCGAAGCATTCGATGACGCGCAAATGCGACAGACCGCAGCGCCAGAAGAACACTCGGCGCCTCAACCCGCCTCTGCGGCTCACCAAGCCTCCGACGAGGAGATACGCAAGTTCCGCTCCGGTTTGCGCAAGGGACGCGTCGCTTCGCTGGCGTGGGCAGGCGTAATGATCACGTGCATGATCGCGTTTGTCGGCGTGCCTCGAGAGTGGACGATGGTTGTGTTTTGTCTGTTCGGGGCACTGGGAGCTGTTGGCGCTCTTGGTTTGAACATGTTCATCCTGTCCAGGACATGCCCTCATTGCCGAAACGGTTTCGGGTGGCGCGAGAGCGGATACCCGTGGGGACTGCCGGACCACTGCGCGGCATGCAACCAGTCGCTCCACCCCAAGCGCGACGAGCCCAGCCGGCAACAAGGGGTTCCCTCCGACAAACGGTAGCGGGTCAGGCACCCGCCTCAAGCAAGCCACGGCGAGCATCACGCTCGCGCGTGTCGGCGTGAAAAAGGTTGCATTGCACGTCGGGCCGGGCAGCAATGCCCGGCCCTTCTCAGGCGGCAGCGCGCGGGCAGGCACCTCCCGGGCCTGCGTAGTAGGAGCGCGGCCGTCCCGGCCGCATAGCGGACCAGAGGTCCGCGCTCCCAGGCGTCGAACCGCCTGTGGTGAGTGCCGGCGAACCGCCCGCGGTGAGCTTGGTCGAACCGCAATGACCAGCAACCAATATCCAGTTCCCAATGGCGGCAAGCGCCGCCTGTTGCAGCGGCGTCAACTGGCGTGGTGCACCGGCCTCAGTGATGGGGCTGGATGGTTGAATCTGCTCAGGTTCCGTCGCCAGCCCCTCGATTGGCTTAGGGCTTGGCGCTACGGGATCGGATACTTGCGGCGCCGCGTTGAATGCCCGCGCTTGGCGCATCAACTGGGCGTACGCCCTTTTGACTCGGATTGCGAGCTCCGACATTCGTTCGGCGTTGGACCAATGGGCGCTCATGCTTGGCTTGTGGCCTTCGCGTCCTTCGCCGCCTCCGCTCCTTCGCGTTAAGTCGTTGCGGTTGCGCGCGACAGGTTGCGTCGGCGTTCGTTGCTGGGCGGATTCCCGCTTCCTTGGCGCGCACTCGACGTACTCGGGCGGCTCCCATTGCCGCAGATTGCACAGCACTTCATAGTTGGCGTGGCGTTCCGATCGGCGTAGCAGCTGATCGTTCCAGTACGGCGACGCCTCACCGAGCTCATGGTTGCAGTCTCGCGCGACCAGCGCCCGCACCTGGCCGAGTTGAATCAACAGGTTCAAGGCGCGCATGGCGGATTGGGATTGGGCTTGCTGTAGTTCGTTGGTCAGGCGCGCGG
>CAZNBU010000162.1:0-7357 GCA_964571035.1 uncultured Planctomycetaceae bacterium
GAAATCCACCATGCGCGCGCCAAGGCGTTCGTGTTCAGCACGCAGCGGGGTTTCTCGCACGTTGCACCTCCTGACAAGGGGAGTCGCTTTTGCCTCACAAGGCGCGAAACGTCAACGATTGGCGGGAGGTGACTGGCAGAGCCGCGAAAACGCGAAAGAGCGAAAAGGCTATCCAGGGTTGCCCACCACCTCTTTTGCGTTTTGGCGCTTTCGCGGCTGCTACTTCTCCTGGCGGGCGGTGTCTTTGCGGCGGATCTGGGTGTGGCGGGCGATGGTGTCTTCAGTCCAGGTTGCGCCGGTGTCCATCAGGCAGATGGCGTCGCGAACCTGCTCAAGCGAGCCCAGCAGATAGACGATGTCGCCCGGTTGCAGGGCGGTGGAGGGATCCGGGTTGTCCATGATCTTGGCGCCGCGGTTCATGGCGATCACGGTCGCACCGGCTTTCGAGCGCAACTGCAACTCCAGCAACGACTTGCCCGCGGCGACGGACTTCTTCTCTACGAGGAAACTCTCAATCTTCAGGTCCTTAAGGAAGCTGAAGGCCATCAGTGTTGCCCGCGGGACGGTGGAAGCGCGCGCTGACAATTGTGTCTTTTCACGCACCAGCGCCACCTCGCGGTCGATCAAGTTGCGTGGGATGTCCATCATGCGCAGCACGCGCGCCATGATCTCGACCGCGCTCTCCAGCTCGCCGCTGACCACGTCGTTGGCCCCCATCTTCAATAGCGCGTCGCGCTCAGCCAGATAGCGCGCCCGCACCAGCACCGGCACGCCGGGGGCCACGCGCTTCATGGTGTCGATGGTGCGCTGGGCGGCTGCGGGGTCATTGATGGAAAGCACGAACGCGCGGGCCTTTTCGATGTTGGCGTGGTGCAGCGCCTCTTCGCTGGTTACGTCGGCGTAGTACGCGGGCTCATTGTTCAGGCGCGCGGTGCGGACGTTTTCGGCGTTCATTTCGAGAATCAGGTAGGGTACGCCCACCGTTTTCAGCGCGTTGGCGATCATGCGGCCGCTGACGCCGTAGCCGGCAATCACCACGTGGCCCTCAAGCCCGGTGTCGCCAGCCGCCGGCTCGTCGATGCCGCGCACGCCCAACAGCCTTTCGAGCGGCCGGAACAGCTTGGCGCCCGCAGCCAGGTGGGGGCTGAAACGCAGCACCAGCGGCGTGACGAACATGGTGATAAGGGCGGCGGCCCACAACCAGCGGCCGTCGCCGCGGGGGTCGAACAGCGGCGGGCCGTCGGCGACTTCCTGCGCGCCGGCAGCGTTGAGCAGCACGAACCCGAATTCACCGAATTGCGCAAGGCCGAACCCGGCGATGATCGCGGCGCGGGCCGGAAAGCGCATAACCAGCGCAGCCAGCGTCGCCAGCAGCGCCTTGCCGAAGAAGATGGCGAGGAAGATGCCCAGCACGACGAACGGGCCCTCAATGACGGTGCGGTAGTCGAACATCATGCCCAGGGAGATGAAGAACAGCCCGGTCAGCACGTCGCGCAGCGGCATCACGTCGGTCAGCGCGCGGCTTGCAAAGGGCGAGTCGGCGATCACGATGCCTGCCAGGAAGGCCCCCAGAGCAAGGCTCAGCCCGGCGTAGCCGGTCGCGAGTGCAATCGCGATGCAGATCGCCAGGATCGCCAGCACGAAACTCTCGCGCGAGCGCGTCTTGTCCACACGTCGCAGCAGCGGCGGCAGCAGCAGGCGCGATACCAGGTACGTGACGACGACGGCCGCTGCAGCCAACCCGAGACTGATGGCTGTGTTCTGCAACACCTGCAGCGCGCTGCCGGAGCCTGCCAGCACCGGCAACGTCAACATCATCGGGATGACGCACAGGTCCTGAAACAGCAGCGTGCCGACAATGAAGCGGCCGTGTGGCGCGTCGATTTCGCCGCGATCGGCAAGGCCGCGCAGCACAATGGCGGTGCTGGACAGCGCAACCGCAAATGCCACCGGAAGGGCGTAGCGCATTTCAACGCCGAACAACAACGAGATGCAGACCACGGCCAGCGTAGTCAGGCCCACCTGAAGGCTGCCGCCGATGGCGAGCGTCTTGCCGATGCGCAGGAAGCGTGAAAGCGGGAACTCAAGGCCGATTGTGAACAGCAGCAGCACAACGCCGACCTCAGCCAGCGTCATGATGGTTTGATCTTCCTCGACCAGCTCAAGCCCGTTGGGGCCGCAGATCGCGCCTGCAAGCAACAAACCTGTCACGGCGGGCAGCCGCAACGATGCCATCGCCAGCGTGGCGATCACGCCCGCGCCGAGAACGATGCCGATGTCGATCAGGAAGCTGAGATGTTCCAGTTCGGTTTCGGCGAGGAAGAACATTGGTCATCGGTTATACCGACGCCGCGTGTGTCGGCAAACCGTGTCCGGCTAGAGCAGCACCCGCGCCATGTTGAAGTACACGCCCAACGTGCAGAGGTCGGTGGCGGCCAGAGTAAGCGGCCCGGCGGCAACCCGCGGGTCAAGCTTCAACGCGTGCAGCGCAGAAGGTACGCTTAACCCTAACAGGCTCGCAAACACCAGCGCGAGCGCGATACTGCTACCGATGGCGAGCGCCGCCATACCGTCGCCGTACCCGATCAGCACGATCAGCGCGGTGGCGGATCCGCACGCCAGTCCCAGCAGCGACGCCGTCAGGAACTCGCGCGAGCTGGCTTTTGCAAACCATTTCAGTGTCGGCGGCTGCGAACGAAGCAGTTGCACTGCCAGCGTCATCGACTGGGTGCTGACACTCTCGCCCAACCCGAGTACCAGCGTAAGAAAGAACGCCAGCAGGATGCTCTCTGCCAGGGTGGCTTCAAACAGGCCCGCCAGCAGCGCGCATGAAGTGCCGCCCGCGATGGTTGCCGTAAGCCACGGAAAGCGCAGGCGGAACGCGCGGAACGGAGAGGCGTCGCGGGCTTCGGTCACGCGCAGACCGATCGCTTCAAACACGGTGTCCACGTTGCGCCGCTCGGCGATGTCGAGCACTTCGTCCGAGAAAGCGTTGACGTCGATGACGCCGACCACTCGCTTCTCCTCGTCCACGATCGGGATGGCGAGAAAGCGGTGCATCACAAACAACTCGCTCGCATCGCCGATGGTGGCCCGTTGCGGCAGCGTCACCAGACGACTGACCATCACGGACTCAATCACAGTGGCCAGCGGTGCGGTCAGCAATGAGCGCGTCGGCAGCACACCCACCAGCCGCTCGTCCTCATCGACCACATAGAAGTAGATGATGGGGCCGGGGGCCTTGGCGGCGCGGGTTTCCAGCAGTGCTTTCTCGACGGTCCAGTTCTTTTGCAACACCACGAAGCTCTGGTTTGCGTGGAGCATTACGTTGTCGTTGTGCACGGGTGCCTCCGCAGGTTGGTGCAGGATTGTAGTGGCGGTTGGGCGGGATTCTGCTGGCGGCGCGGCGCGCGGATCAGTTTTTCGAAACGCGGAAGACGCGGCGTTTCAGCCAGTACAACCCCGCGAGATCGAGCAGGCCGCGCGCGCCGCGCTTCAGGTTGCCGTACTTGCTTACGCCAGCGGTGCGGGGGCGGTGCTGCGTCGGCACCTGCGCGACCTTCATGCCCATGAACACGAAGATCGCCGGCATCAGCCGGTGCAGGCCGTTGAACTGCGGCAGCTTCAGCGCAGCCTCGCGCGGGAAGGCGCGCAGGCTGCAGCCAATGTCCTTGATGCCGTCGCGCAGGACCATGTTGCGCACCAGCCATGCAAAGCGGCTGCCGAAGCGTCGCCACAGTGTGTCGTTGCGGCGGGCGCGAATCCCCTGCGCGACGTCGTGGGTCTTGAGCGCATCCAGCAGTGCCGGGATCGCCGCGGGGTCGTTCTGCCCGTCGCCGTCCAGCGTCACGATGATGTTGCCCGCCGCGTGCTGAAACCCGGTGATCGTCGCCGCCGACTGGCCCATGTTGCGCGCGTGCCGGATCACCTTGACCCAGCCGATCTGCTCGCAGGCATCGCCGGTGCCGTCTCTGCTGCCGTCATCTACGAAGATCAGCTCGTATGCCCGCCCCAGGGGCTCCAGCGCAGCGCGTACCTCCGCAGTCAAAGGACCGACGTTGTCGGCTTCATTGTAGACGGGGATAACGACCGAGATTTCCGGTTGCACACGCTGACCCGTGGCACGGACGCCCTCGTCCGTGTCCTTACCGCTGTCCCGCGTCCATAGGCGAGGGCGCCCATGCCACAGCACCATCGTCTGCAGGATCGTCCGCCGGTTCAAGGCGCTTGCGGTGAATCAGCATCAGGTTGCGAACGATCGGCACGGGGGCCAATGCATAGGCCAGCACGAACACGACATCCGGCTTGTACGCGGCGTAAGCGGTCAGCAGTGCCGCCCCGGCAAGGCTCATCCACCAGAACACCGGCGGAAGTGTGCTGCGCCCAAGGCGCTCCGCGACGATCCACTGCACCGGGAAGCGCAGCGTCCACAGCGCGGTGCCGGCCAGACCGACTATCAGCCACGCGGGCGACTCCTCTATGGCGACGATGTTCTTCTGCTCGGCGGTCAGGTACGCCGCCAGCAGGCTGCTGGCCAGCATGACGGTCGCCAGCGGCACCAGCCAATGGCCGACGCGCCTGTGCGTGCCCGGGCGGGACAAGGCGAGATTGCGCATATAAAGGAAGAGATTGAGTGTCGGCGCGATCAGGAAAACCAGGTCGCGCACGTGCCACGCGTACACCAGCAGCAGCAGTGTGCCCACGATGGA
Organism: uncultured Planctomycetaceae bacterium; assembly: GCA_964571035.1. Taxonomy (GTDB): domain Bacteria; phylum Planctomycetota; class UBA8742; order UBA2392; family UBA2392; genus JADJRK01. Next base: position 4,710 of record CAZNBU010000162.1, read on the forward strand.
CATCCACCAGAAGCTGCGCGGCGTGACGCTTTCCTTGGCGCGTTCGCTGGCGATCCACTGCGTGAACATGCGCAGCGTGAACAGCACCTGCCCGGCGATGCCGATGGCTGCGAAGGTCGCGTACTCCCAGTCCGGCGGCGCCGTGACCGCAGCAGGAATGTCCATGAACCCGCCCGCCCCAAACCTCGAACGCAACGATAACGCAAAGCACGGGTTTGGTGATTCCGTCACGCGATGGCGACCCGTTCAAAAGCGCCGGTGATCACATTATTAAGGATCGAAGGCGGTCACCGGCAGCACAAATTGCACATTCTTATGCCCGGATGGATGGGTGAAGGGCATAATACTGTTACTGGGGTGTGCATGGCGGGCAATCTACCACTTCCTGACTTTCTAGCCTCGCTCGGCAAGACCGAGCTCAAGCCGGGCGGAACGTATGCAACCGGTGCGTTGCTGCGGATGCTCGACTTGAAAAGCGAGGACCACGTGCTGGTCGTCGGCCCCAACGCCGGCAGCACCGCCCTGTTTGTCAGCATGACCAACCTCGTAACTACCGAGGCCCTTGTGCGAAGCGAGGCGGAGAAGGTCACGGAAGGCGACCCCGCCTTGAAACGCCGCTCAACCGCCCGCATCGGCAAGACCGAGGAGATGCCGTTCGCTGACGCCAGCTTCGACGTAGCCATGGTCGAGGCGACCCTCAGCTACCAGCACCCCTTGCAGCAAAAGGCTGCGCTCAAAGAGATCCACCGCGTGCTCAAGCCGGGCGGCCGCCTTGGCCTGCACGAGCTTTGCTGGCGCCAGCCGCCAACGCCGGAGTTGGAAGCCGCTTTGGAGAAGGTGTGGCACGGCGATGTCGCCCCGAAGGTCGTGCGCGGATGGTGGGACCTGCTTGAGGAGAGCGGGTTCGGCGCCATCGAGAACGAACTGGCGGTCGTCACCTACTTCACCCGCAAAGGGTTGGAAGCCGACGAAGGCAACGAGGTGACGGCGCAGATCTTCCACAACGCACACGAGGAAGCGGCGAACCACGCACGCTTTTCAGCGGCGTATCGAGAATTCACAGACAACCGGCGCTACTACGGTGTCGTAATTGCAACCGCTGCAAAGACTTAGCGCGGCCCTTTGCGAACAGATAGAGTTCCACCGAATACTTCAAGTTTCCGGATTCTGCGCGCCGATGTCCCGGCTGGGATGCGCGCATGGAACCAGTTGTAACCATCGAGCGGTTTCTTCAGCACCTGGACGTTGAACGCAACTTCAGCGCCCAGAGCCTGCGCGCCTACGCCGGCGACCTGAAACAGTTCGCCGAGTTTCTCTCGCAGCGCACGATCAACGACCTGGCGCGGGTGGAGCACCTGAACCTGCGCGCGTGGCTTGCCCAGCTTTCGGAGCACGGGTACGAGCGTCGCACAATCGCCCGCAAACTGGCGAGCGTGCGCTCGCTCTTCCGCTTCCTGCACCGCCGCGCGGAGATCACCGAGAACCCGGCGCGCATGCTGCGCACCCCCAAGCTCTCCCGCAACCTGCCCAACTTTCTTGATGAGCAGCAGGTCAACGCGCTGCTCAGCACGCCCGACCCCGCTACATGGAGCGGGGTGCGCGACAAAGCCATTCTGGAGCTTCTGTATGCAACCGGACTACGCGTCTCCGAACTCGTTCGACTTGAGCTCTCCGACCTCAGCCTCGCCCGCGGCTCCTTGCGCGCGTTCGGCAAAGGCCGCAAGGAACGCCTCCTCCCCATGCTTCCAGCCGCCGTTGAAGCCGTCCAAGCCTGGCTCAAGGTCCGGCAGCGACCGCCCCGCTCACGCTCGCGCAGCATAAGCGACGGCGTTGAGAAGGTGTTCATCAACCAGCGCGGCACGCCGCTGACCGATCGCTCGGTGCGGCGGCTGATTGACCAGTATGTGAACCAGGCGGCAATCAGCTGCAAAGTCACGCCGCACACCTTGCGCCACAGCTTCGCCACGCACCTGCTGAACCACGGCGCCGATTTGCGCGACGTGCAGGAGTTGCTCGGCCACGCGCACCTCGCAACCACGCAGGTCTACACGCACGTAAGCACAGCCCGTATGCTCGATGTCTATGAGCGCGCCCACCCGGGTGCGCACTTGGACAAGAAGCCGGCATGATCGACGTACGGGTCCACAGCACACTGCGCACCCGCATAGACAAGAAGCTTCTGGTGAAGGCCGCCCGCGCGGCGCTGAGCCCTTACGTGAAGCGCGCCGCGGTCGCGATTGCGGTGATCGGCGAAAGGCGCATGCGCGCCGTCAACCGCGACGCGCTGGGCCACGACTACGTGACCGACGTGCTCAGCTTCGACCACGGCAATACGCCCGAAGGCAGAATGATGGAGATCGTCGTCTGCGCCCCTTACGCGGCAGGGCAGGCGCGAGCGAACGGCGTTCCGGCAAAGCAAGAACTAGCCAGGTACGTGGTTCACGGATGCCTGCACTGCGCCGGGTTCAACGACGAAACCGGGCCCGAGCAAAAGCGCATGTGGAAAGCACAGGAACGCGCGCTGAAAACTCTGTTCGGGCGCAATTACGTATCCGGAATGTAGTGGCCGTGTGGGCTACAGGTCTTCGAGGTCTATTTCTACTTCTTCGTCGTCGTCCGCGTGTGCCTTCTCAGTTTCGGGCTCGGGT
>CAZNBU010000163.1:0-7345 GCA_964571035.1 uncultured Planctomycetaceae bacterium
GACTGGGTCTTCGCCATGCCGGAGGGGTGGCGCGTGGCCAACTCGCGGCTTACCCCGCAGACCACCAGCGAACTCGCGCTTGAGCACACCGCCCGCGCCTCCGACGCGCTGACGCAGGTTACATTCGGCAGGCCGGGCGACATCGAGGGCCGCTTCCGCAAGTGGTTCGACGTGCACTGGGAAAACCTCAAGCGCGACTACAAGGCGCCCGACCTTGAAGCGCCCGACGCATCCGAAATCTCTCCCGGGTACAACGCGCTGGCGGGCATCGGCGCGGTCAAGCTCGACGACGGCCGGCAGCGCGTGGTGATGCTGATCGGCGTCAACAAGGGCAAGCGCGCCGGCGTCATGTGTTTCATTACCGAAGACTTTGAGCACCTGGAAGCCAACGCGAAACGGCTGGACGGAATGCTTGCGACCGTGCGCTTTGCCTCGCAGCGCCCGCGCGGCGAAAAGGCGCCGAAGCTGCGCACGAAGATTGACCCGCTGATGACCCCGTCGTTCCTGCGCGACGACTGGAAAGGCTGGCCCGAGGGCGAGTTCCCGCTGGAAGGGGTGTGGGGCCGCGAATCGCTTACGACCGACTTCTACACCCAGTACGGCGCGCAGTACCGCATCTCCTACTTCTACCGCATGTTTTTCAAGGACGGCACAGCGGTCAATCGCATCCCAGCCGAGGGCCTGCTGAGCTTTGACCTGGACTGGCTGAGAAGTGAGTTCGCCGACTACATGGGCACTTACACCGTGGAGGGCAACGTCGTCACGGTCACTACCGGCACTTACGGAGGAGGTCAGAAGCACACGGAGGTGCTGACTCTCAAGGACGGCGAGCTGTACCTGGGCGAAACGGCATACAAACGGCTTCCCGACGCGCCGCCCGTGCTAGAGGGCGCATACATCAAAGTTGATTACGAGCGGCACGCGCCCGAGCACCGCAAGCAGATCACTTTCCGCGGCGATGGCAGTTTCGTGGATGAGGGTTTCAACGCAATGCTCGGCGTGCGCTGCTGGTGTGGCGAGTACTACTGGCTGACCGGGTTTCCCGCGACACCCGGCAACGGCAAATGGCGTGTCGAGAAAAACACGCTGGAGCTGATCTACGAAGACGGCCGCAAGCACCGCTTCGCGTTTCACCTGCATCACGACACAGCCAACAACGATGTAAAGCATTTCGTGCTGAACGGCCGCTTCATGAAACGCCTCGGCGAGCCGGGAAAGGGGAAGTAGACTCGCCGGGATCGCGCCATGACTTGCCGCCTCTCTCAAATCGTTGATCGCCCTGAGGAGTTGCTTGCGGCCTTCAGCTTCTCCGTGGATGCCGGCGCGGTTGGCGATTGGCGTCCGCTCTACAACATTGCTCCGGGCAAGCGGGCGCTGGTTGTGCACGGCGACCCGAAGGCGGCTACGGCGACGATGATGACCTGGGCTGTCGGCATGGGGCGCGTGCGGCCCTGGGCTCGCGACGACACCTTCATCAAGGGCCGCTACAAGTTTGCCAGGCGCTGCGTCATCCCCGTGCCCGGGTTCTACGATTGGCCAAGCCGCACTAAGACCGCGTTCTTCGTCGAGCCGAAGGATCGCAAGATCCTCACGCTGGCGGGTATCCACGTGGAGCACGAAGACGGCGGGACCTTCGCAGTGATGACCACCGAGCCCAACGCCGACATCAAGCCGCTGCACCACCGTATGGCGATCTTCCTCGAACCCAAAGAGTGCGAGCAATGGCTGAACCCGGACACACCGGAGAAGAAGCTGCACTCGCTGCTGAAGCAATGGCCGGAAGGGCGGCTGAAGCACTACGAAGTATCAACCCGCGCCCACAACGCACGCCATGACGACGAGGCGTGCGTGGAGCCCCTCAAGAAGGGTCGGTGAGTTGGTTGCGTTCCTTGTGTAGTGGCGCGGGCAATCCTGCCCGCGCATTTCTTTGACGGGCGGGCAGGATTGCCCGCCCCACTTCAAGGGGCCCAAAAGAAAACATCGAAGGAATGTTGGCTCCTTCGATGTTTCCGGGTTCTGGTTGGTTGCGCCTTCGCCTAATGCCCGGCGATTACTCGCCGGGCTAGACTGGGCTACTCCCTTGGGGCGCGTTCGCGCCTTGGGCCTCGGTCTCGGCCGCCTGGACGGCCTCCGCGGTCGCCGCCTCGGCCTCGGTCGCGCCCGCCGGTTCGCGGCTTGGGTGCCGAGTACTCTTCGCCGCGATCCTTGAGGATCACCGCCTTGCGGCTGCCCTTGATCTTGCCGGTTGGGTCCACGTTGATGATCTCGAACTCGAGCTCATCGCCGACAGCCACCACGTCTTCCGGCTTTTCGACATAACCGTCGCTCAGCTCGCTCACGTGGATCAGCGCTTCCTTGCCGTCGAACTCAATGAACGCGCCGAACTCACGCATGCTGCCGACGGTGCCCTTCACGCGCTGGCCGATTTCCGGCTTTTCGGTCATGCGGCGGATGCGCTCCTTGTTCGCGAGCACCTTCTGGCCGTCTTCGCCGAAGATCTTGATCGTGCCGTCTTCTTCGACGGTGATGGTGGTCTTGAACTCGTCCTGCATGCCGCGGATCACCTTGCCGCCGGGGCCGATCACCGCGCCGATCTGCTCGTTGTCAATCTTGATCACCTCAAAGCGCGGCGCCCACTTGCTGATCTGCTCGCGCGGGGCCGGCAGCACCTCAGCCATCTTGCCCAGGATGTGCAGGCGCGCGTCGCGGGCCTGGCCCAGGGCCTTGCGCATCAGGTCGCTGGTGAGGTTCTTGACCTTGATGTCCATCTGCAACGCAGTGATGCCTTCAGCCGTTCCGCAGACCTTGAAGTCCATGTCGCCGACGTGGTCTTCGTCGCCGAGGATGTCGGTCAGCACCGCGTTCTTCTTGCCGTCACTGACAAGGCCCATCGCCACGCCCGCTACCGCCTTCTTCAGCGGCACGCCCGCGTCGAACGCAGCCAGCGTCGCGCCGCAGACGGTCGCCATGCTGGAGCTGCCGTTGCTTTCCAGGATGTCGCTGACGATGCGGATGGTGTACGGGAACTCTTCCTCCGCGGGCAGCATTACTCGGATGCTGCGTTCTGCCAGCGCGCCGTGGCCGAGCTCGCGGCGCGAGACGCCGCGGATCGGCTTGGCTTCGCCGGTACAGAACGGAGGGAAGTTGTAGTGCAGCAGGAAAGTTTCCTCGCGGGATTCGCGCAGGCCGTCGATGAGCTGGGTGTCCTGCGCAGTGCCCAGCGTGCAGGTGACGAACGCCTGGGTCTCGCCACGGGTGAAGGTGACGCTGCCGTGGTTACGCGGGAACGGCGACATCTCGATGATGATGTCGCGCACCTCGTCGAGGTTACGGCCGTCGATGCGCTTGTTCTCGGTCAGGATGATGTGGCGGGTGGCTTCGTACTTGAACTCGCCGACGATGGCTGCCACCTGCTTCGCCTTTTCGACCGCCGCCGCGTCAGTGAGGTCGGCGGGTGCGTACTCGGCGATGGCGGCCTTTTTGATCTCGCTGAGCGCGTTGCTGCGCTCGTGCTTGGCCTTGATGCGCACCTTCTCAAGGAACTGGTTGAAGTACTTCTTCTTTACTTCCTCGACCAGCTTTGCGGGTGGAGGCTCCGGCGCCTTGAACTCCATGGGTTTGACGCCGGCTTTCTTGACCAGCTCCAACTGCGCGTCGCACAACTTGACGATCGCCTTGTGGGCGAGGTCGAGCGCTTCGACGATTTCGTCTTCGGACAACTCCTGCGCGCCGGCTTCCACCATGGTGATGCCGGCTTTGGTGCCCGCGACGACCATGTTCAGGTCGCCGGCGTCCACCGCCGCGTAGTCGGGGTTGACGACGAATTTGCCGTCAAGGCGGCCGATGCGCACCGCGCCGACCGGGCCGTCAAACGGCAGGCCCGCGAGCATCACGGCCGCGCTGCCGCCGTTGATCATCAGCATGTCGGGGTCGAGGTTGGGGTCAGCCGACATCGCCATGCCGTTGATCTGCACCTCGTCTTTGAAACCTTCGCGGAAGGTCGGGCGCAGCGGACGGTCGGTCATGCGCATCGTCAGCACTTCCTTGGTGCTGGGGCGCCCTTCGCGCTTGAAGAATCCGCCGGGGAACTTGCCCGCGGCGCTGGTCTTTTCCTTGTATTCCACGGTAAGCGGGAAGAAGTCGATGCCGGGGCGCGGGGCCGCGGTGGTGACCGCCACGAAGACCGCGCTGTTTTCTTCACGCACCAGCACCGAGCCGGCGGCTTGCTTGGCAAGCCACCCGGTTTCGAGGGTGATGTTGCGGCCGCCGATTTCGACGGTGACGGTGTGGCGATTCTGCTGGAGTTTTTCTACTGCCATAGTGATACCTTCCAGCCCCTGAAAATGGGGCTTTCGGCCGCTCTCCCTGTCCGGAGGGGCCTTGCACGAACAATGCAAAGGGTCGGGTATGGTTGCCCGGGCGGGCAGAGAGGATAGAGCTTGGGTTCTGGGTGTTGGGTTTTGGGTTCTGGGTACCGCAACGGCTGATCGGCCGTAGCACGAAACCCAACACCTAAAACCCAGAACCCGAAACCGATTCCAAGCCCTCGCCTCTGTGTCCGCGCGGGCGTGACAGGGTCCCGAACCCCCTGCACAACGCCGGGTAAGCAAGCGGGCGGGCCACGCGGCCCGCCCTGGTTACTTGCGAATACCCAGTTTGGCGATCAGGTCGCGGTAGCGCTGCTCATCCGACTTGTCGAGATACTTGAGCAATGCGCTGCGCTTGCCGACCATCCGCAGCAACCCACGTCGGCTGCTGTGGTCTTTCTTGTGAATCTTCAGGTGTACGGTGAGGTTGTTGATTTCCTCGGTGAGGAGCGCAACCTGCACTTCCACCGATCCTGAGTCTTTTTCCCCGCGGCCGTACTCCTTGATAAGTTCGCCGCGACGCTTCTGTGTAACCATTCTTTTCTCCACATGCGCTCAGGGCAGCCAAAGCCGCGCCTGGCGTGAAATTGACGGCGAGAGGGTAGCAGGGCGGTTTTGGGGGTCAATGGGTGGAACTGCAGGTGTTGGGTGTTGGGTCTTGGGTGTTGGGTCCAACTGCGCGTCTTGCCGTTGCAGTTGACCCAAGACCCAACACCCAAGACCCAGCACCTTCACTTTCCCGGCCTCACATCGATCACGGTCTGGTTGCCGTGAATCTTCCTGAACAGGGCGCTGGCTGGGCGGATGTCGCCGCTTTGGGCGGCGCGCATGGCTAACAGCGCTTCCGCCAGCTCGAGGTCTTCCGGCGTTGTCACCTTGAAATTGGTCGCGCTGCCTTTGACCACCGCGCAGCGGATGCCGGCCAGCGCAGCCATTGCGGCGTCGTCGGTGACGTCCTTGCCGTTGAACTTCTGGAACGCCTTCATCAGCTCGTCGCGCTTGAATGCCTGCGGCGTCTGCGCCGCCCACAGCGTGCTGCGGTCTACGGTCTCCCGGATCGCCTCGCCGTCTACGCGTTTCAAAGTGTCGCGCACCGGGTGGGCTAGAATGGCCGCGCCGGTCTGCCGCGTCTTGTCCATCAGCGCCAGCAGATCGTCCTGCGACACAAACGGGCGCGCGGCGTCGTGAATCATGACGTACGGCAGCTTGGAGCTGCACGCCCACAACCCGTTCAACACGCTGTCCTGGCGGCGCGTGCCCCCTACCACCAGCCGTGTCGCCCCCACGGCACGCAGGCCCAGCACCGGCATGGGCGTGGTCTCGGGCAGGTCGGCGATGGCGACATTGGCGGCTTCTCCCGCGACGTCGGCCAGCACGTCGGCCGGCAGAGCGATCACGACTTCGCCCACGCCCTCAAGGCCCATGAACGCCCGCGCGGAGTGCACCACCAGCGGCGCGCCCGCAACCTCGATCAACGCTTTTTTGGTTTTGCCGCCAATTCGGGTACCGCTGCCCCCCGCGACAATGATGACGGAAAAGTCTGCCATGGCGGAGAGGATAAGAGGCCGGGGGTCAGAGGCCAGAGGTCAGAGGTTGGACGACTCGCCGCCAATGAAACGCGGTCTTTGCAGGTCCCTGACCTCTGACCTCCAGCCCCTGACCTCTTATTCGCCATTCACCGGTTGCCAACCCATCCGGCTGCGCTAGAACTCGCGAGTCACAAGGAGCTGATCATGCCCCAGATTACCCGTGTCACCGCCCGCGAAGTGCTGGACAGCCGTGGCAACCCCACCGTCGAAGTCGAAATCGAAACGCTGTCCGGCGCGCAGGGCCGCGCGATTGTGCCCAGCGGCGCAAGCACGGGCGCGCACGAGGCGCTTGAGCTGCGCGACCAGGACGCGCGCTTCGGCGGCAAGGGCGTGCTGCAAGCCTGCCGCCACGTGGAGGCGATGATCGACCCGGAAATCAGCGGGCACGAAGTCACCGACCAGCAGGGCATCGACGAAATGATGCTTGAGATGGACGGCACCGAGAACAAGTCCAAGCTCGGCGCCAACGCGATCCTCGGCGTAAGCCTGGCGGCTGCGCGCGCGGGCGCGGACTATGAGGGCCAGCCGCTGTACCGCTACCTTGGCGGGCTGCACGCCACCACGCTGCCGGTGCCGCTGATGAACGTGCTGAACGGCGGCGCGCACGCCGACAACAGCGTGGACATCCAGGAGTTCATGCTGGTGCCGCACGGGTTCGTCAACTTCGGCGAGGCGCTGCGGGCGGGCGCCGAGACCTTCCAGGCGCTCAAGAAGCTGCTGCGCGAAAAGAAACTCAACACCAACGTCGGCGACGAGGGCGGGTTCGCGCCCGACCTTGATGGCGATGCCAACGGGCTGGCGCTGCTTGCCGACGCGATCGACGCAGCCGGGTACAAACCGGGCAAGCAGATCAGCCTCGCGCTGGATGTTGCAGCCACGGAGTTCTTCAAGGACGGCAAGTACGCCTTCGGCGGCGAGAAGAGCAGCGAGCAGATGATCGCCTACTACGCCGACCTGTGCGCCAAGTTCCCGGTGGTCAGCATCGAGGACGGGCTGGCCGAAGACGACTGGGACGGTTGGGCCGCCATGACCGCGAAGCTGGGCGGTACCACGCAGCTTGTGGGCGACGACCTGTTTGTCACCAACGTGACGCGCCTGAAGCAGGGGTTCGAAAAGAAGTCCGCCAATGCGATCCTGATCAAGCTGAACCAGATCGGGTCGCTCTCTGAGACGCTGGGGTGCATCCGCATGGCGCAGGAACAGGGTTGGGGCACGGTCATCAGCCACCGCAGCGGCGAGACCGAGGACACCTTCATCGCCGACCTCGCGGTAGCCACCAACGCGGGCCAGATCAAGACCGGAAGCCTTTCCCGCACCGACCGCGTGGCCAAATACAACCAGTTGCTGCGCATCGAAGAAGAACTCGGCGACCGCGCGCTGTACGCCGGC